>DATHMF010000043.1 GCA_035487355.1 Terriglobales bacterium
AGCACTTGTTTGGGGGTAGTCATGAGTTCCAATTTGCATTTTAGGCGGTGTCTGCAGTTTGTGTCGCCCCTCCAGGGCTCGTACTGTATTTTCAGCTTACCCAGCGCTTCCGCGCTGGGCTAAACTCTTCGCCGCGCCTCCGGCGCTGGCACATCGTCTTACCATCGTTGTCGCACCTATGAATAAATTCGGGTTCTACAGAATCACTCCACAGCAAAATTGGCTGAAGGCGTGATGGTTTGCTTGGAGACGTTGTCGTTCACTTTAATCGTCAGGCGATAGGTTCCCGGCTCGAGCGAAGCCAGCGGCATGCTTCTTTCCAGAGTAATCTTGTCACCAACTTTGCCCATCGTGTCGGTGGACTCTACCATGTGAGCTATTGGCTTGTTGGTGGCGATGTTCACCACATCGTATTCGATAGTGGCAGAGGGTTTCTTGCTCTGCTCGTCAATCCCCAGGTTGTAAACCTGCATCCAGAAATTCATTTTCTGGTCACGGCGGAAACCGGCAGGCTTGCCGTCGGAAGGTTCCACGCGCGGACACACCTTAGTATCGTCAATCACGCAGTTGCCAGCGCCCACGCTTTTGGTCGAAACTTTCTCAATTCGGTCTGCTAGGATCAAGCTGGAAGAGGCCAGCTTGTCATCGCCGAACTCGGGAACGGTAAGTGCTCTGCTGAGACTGCTTATCCTGTCGCCTTTCATGTCTTTCACGACAACATCCATGAGATAGCGGCCCGGGTGCAACGGGATTGCCTTCCAGTATATGGATCGGTTTTGCGTGGTCTTCTCCAGCAATTCGGCGGGAACCTCTACGCTTACAGTATCCCCAAAGGTCTGGGCGACAAATTGCGTCATCGTGCTCACGGTTCCGGAAATATTCACCACGCCGCGCGCCACTCCATCTTTGGTTTCAAAGGTGATGTCTTTGTTCCGCACCTGAATTGTGACGGGAACCAGCACGGCATCTGAGCCGGTCTTCACAAAATCAGTCCGTACATCAAAGGGCATAGGGCCAGTACCGATGATGTGGGATACGTGTTCCTTCAAGCCCTTGAATTTGAATTCCGCTTGCCGTAGAAGTCCAACATATTGCTCCAGCCGATCAAACTCCTTGCTGTTTTGCTGGCTTTGCAGGCCGTTAGCCATGGGCTGCTGGCCGGCGCCGGGCACATGGGCAAGTGCATTTTTGTCCTCGGGATTCATGGTCATGCGGTAGGCGCCGCACTGACAGTCATCCACAAATTCGATGTTTATATCGTCGCCGATGCCGTCAATGTGACGGTAGCGCCAGTCTTCGAAAGGATAGGTTGAAGTCATCCCACCGCCCTCTTCAATGGGACGCTGATAAGTGCCTCCTGAAGGATGCGACTCGATTTCATCAGGCTTACCGAATTTAATATAAATCATGCCGCGATCGGTCCTCCATCCGGGGATTCCGGCGGCAAAGTGCTCGTTGGCGTAGGTGAGGCGCCGGTAGTGCTCATCTTTGAACTCGTTTTCCGGGCTATCTGGTGTGGGGTTGCGGCGGTGCCAAACTATTTCGATAAACTGGTCACGCTCTTCATCGTTCGAGAGCTTTGCGAAAGCATCCAGTTCTTCCTGGGTGATAATGTAAATAACATCCTGCAGGAACTGCTTGTAAGGCTTAGCTAACTCCTCCCTCAGGGCCTTCGCGTTCTTCTCTTTTTGTTTCTTGCTCAGCGGGCGCTTTAAAGGATCGGCCGCGCTCTGTTTTCCGGTGACCTGTTTCTGGTCAGAGCTTTGCTCCTTGGTGGTATCAGTAGAGGACTGGGCCCAGACCAGCGCGGTGAAGATCAGCAATCCTAAAGCAATGGCAGAAAAGCGGGAGAGAAAACGAACACTTGTCATAAGAGGTTGCTCCAGAAAACAGCTTAGATGGACTCGAAAATTGTAGTTTCAAATGATCTTCGAAGCAAGTGATTACTTACATTGCATCCGTCCGATGCAAGCCCCTCCCTGGTACCTGGATTGTTCATCATGTCTTATTTCAAACGTCATATGTATTAGCGGCAGGTCCTAATGGGCACCAGGGTCTCGAAATAGAACTGCGGCATTTTTTTGTTCTGCCGGTTTCTTCCTTTGACCGGCAAATGCGAATATAATTTTCGACGGGGCAAGACTCTTTTAAATCTGGAACGTCCAAATGTGGTTGAGGTGTGCCCCGGGGACGGTTTCAGGGAACTTTTCAGAACAAACCAACGTAACTGATTGAGGAATCATGAACCTGAAGAAACTCCTGATTATCGGCGGAATCGTCTTGGCTGTAGTACTTATGGTAGGCATTACCGTGGTGCACAACGCCCAGGGAGTGGTTGGGGTCCAGATGGCCAAGGTGAAACCTCAAGACCTGACTTCAACGGTAACCGCATCGGGTCAAATTACGCCTAAGACCTTTGTCAATATCGGCGCCAATGCCATGGGCAAGATCACCAAGCTCTATGTAAAAGAGGGCGATCAGATCAAGAAAGGCGAAAAACTGGCGCAACTGGAAAACGTGCAGTCCACGGCCGACGTGGGCGCGCAACGGGCCATGCTCTCGGCCAATGAAGCGGATGCGATTGCGGCCGACGCCGGACTGAAGACGTCAATTGCGCAACTGAACCGGGACAAGGCTGATTTGGGGCAGAAAAAGCTGGACTACGACCGCGCCGAAGGGCTTTACCGGTCTGAACTAATCTCCAAGGCGGATTACGACGCGCGCAAGGCGGCTTATGAAACCGCGGATGCCAACGTTGCTCAATCTGAGGCGCGCATTGCCCAAAGCAAAGCCCAGCGGGATTCCGCCCAAGGGCACGTAACCTCGGCGCGCGCCACCCTCACCCGCTTCAGCGATCTGCTCAATAAGACCGTTTATACCGCTCCCTTTGACGGCACAATCACCAATTTGCCAGTACATGAGGGAGAGACGGTGGTGATGGGAATACAGAACTCCCCGGGCAGCACTCTTATGACGCTGGCTGATCTTTCTGTGATCACGGCGGAGGTCAGGGTTGATGAGACTGATATTGTGAATGTCAAGCTGGGACAGCCGGCGGAGGTCACCATTGATGCCATTCCTAAAAAGGTCTTTCATGGCACGGTGACTGAGATTGGCGACAACGCCATTATCCGCTCCACGGGTGTGGCAACCTCGCAGAGCACGACCGGCACCGAAGAAGCCAAGGATTTCAAGGTTGTCGTCACATTGAGCGACCCGCCGGCGAACCTGCGTCCCGGCCTTTCCACCACGGCCAAGATCACGACAGCATCGCGCTCGCACGTGCTTGCAGTACCGCTGCAGGCCCTGACCATTCGGCAAGCCAAGGACCTGCAAGACAACGCCGACAAAAAGAACAACGTGCAGGCAGCAGGACCTGCCTCGGACAACCAAGGTAAAGACGACCCCGGCAAGAAGGAGTTGCAGGGCGTCTTCGTGGTGGAGAACAATAAAGCTAAGTTTGTCACGGTAGAAACTGGCGTTTCCGCAGTTACGGACATCGAAGTTTTAAGTGGGCTCAAGGAAAACGACACGATTGTGACCGGCAGCTATAAAGTGTTGCGGACCCTGCGCAACGGGACAAGAGTCAAACAAGATACGAGCGAAGTGCGGCCCGACGAACAAAAGTCGTGATCTCTTCGTAACGTGAACAGGAACCAGACGAACCGGAAAAGGATTTATGTCTACCCAATTGGCCAATATGATTGATCCTACGACGCAAGCGCCCCCGACAGATTGCATCATCTACACCCAGAATCTCTGGAAGACCTACGATATGGGGTCAGAGCAGCAGGTGCACGCTCTGCAAGGCCTCCATTTGCAAATTGGACGCAACGAGTACGTGGCCATCATGGGCCCCTCGGGTTCAGGCAAATCCACGCTCATGAACCTGATCGGATGTCTGGATACGCCCAGCCAGGGACAATACTGGCTCAACGGCCAACTGGTCAGCGAGTTGGATGATGACGAGCTGGCGCGCATCCGCAACAAGGAAATTGGTTTTGTCTTTCAGACCTTCAACCTTCTGGCCCGCGCCACCGCCCTGCACAACGTGGAGTTGCCGCTCATCTACAACGGCACACCCGCGCACGAACGCATCGAACGCGCCAAGGCGGCGCTGGGCATTGTGAACCTGGAACCACGCATGCATCACAAGCCTAACGAGCTTTCCGGCGGCCAGCGCCAGCGTGTAGCCATTGCGCGCGCGCTGGTGAACCATCCTTCGATCATCCTCGCCGACGAGCCCACGGGAAACCTGGACTCACAAACCGGCAAAGAGATCATGGCCCTGTTCGATCAACTGCACTCCCAGGGCAACACCATTATTCTGGTGACCCACGAGCACGACATCGCTGCTTACGCCCACCGCGTAATCTACATCAAAGACGGGGTGATTAGCAGCGACGAGCGTAACCCCAGAAAGTAGTTAATGATGGTGGAAGATCATGTGGGCAAGATGCCCCACATGACAGCCGGCGGGACGCCGGCGCTACCTGGGCCTTGTGGTTAGCTTTTCTTTTGATACTGTAGAATGAATCAGGAGCTAGTGATGCTCCCTTCCTGAGCGCAACTCATCCGGAGAGATGGCCGAGTGGCTGAAGGCGCACGCTTGGAAAGCGTGTATACGTTAACGCGTATCGTGGGTTCGAATCCCACTCTCTCCGCCATAAACAAAGGACTTAGCTTGGGTGCGCACAATACACAATGTGGCTAACCTCGGAGTACATGTTGATCTAATGACTGTTGTGACCATTTAGCAAATCAAGAAAATTTTCATACTAACCGAAACCGGACTTTCAGACATGAAATCCTAGCATCTCGGCAAAAATACAAGGGCGCTGCCAACTAAAGTCGGCAACGCCCTGTTTGACTAACCTAATGTGATGCTACTGTTTCGTTTTCTTCGATGTTTTTCTGTGTGTGGAGTCCTTCATCTCCGCTACTTAGCAAGGAGCAACGCTAAGATCTCTTCGCTTTGATTCTTCGAAAAATAACATGTGGTTCTGGTTTAAGCAGCTTGTCGGCCAAATCAAGATATTTCTGAATCCAAGCTTCTTCCTCTTCCTCAGCGGAGAGAGGCCCCTTGTCTTTTTTCAGCAAAAAGCCGAGCTGTTCGTAGTCCGGGAATCGTTTCATGAGGCTCGTCCAGCGCCGCCGGTGCGTACGTAATCTACTCAACCTAAGCCGAGCGGATGTTTGCGGTATCCGAGAGGCGTCCCACCGTTGATACGCAAGGCTAAAAACGCCTCTCGTGTTTTGATCAGATCATCCTATTTTAGGAAGAATGGTTGAAGTCAACCTCCAGAATATTTGACTACTGTCCCGCTCCTGCAAGGCACTTTTAGAGCAGCGAGATCACAGTCAGTGTCACTGCATTGGAGGTGCCTCCGCCTGGGGCGGGATTGAAGACGGTGACCGCATGTCCCCCGAGACTCAGCAGACCGCTGTTAGCGACCTGAGCCTTAAGTTGAGTGGAGCTTACAAATGTAGTCGGATATTGCGCACCGTCAATCAGCACTACCGACCCACTAACAAATCCCGAACCACTGATGGTAAGGGTGTAGCCGCTTAGCACAGAAACTACGGGGTTAGGTGAAACGCTTGAGATAGAAGGCACGGGATTGTTGACCGTGAAGGTTAGATGCGCACTCGTACCGCCGCCCGGCGCAGGGTTGACCACGGTAATGGAAAGAGTTCCGGCAGAGGCGATGTCATTGGCAGGAATGGTTGCGCTGAGTTGAGTGCCACTGACGAAGGTTGTGTTTCGACTGGAGCCATTCACCTGGACCACTGCCCCATTAACAAAATTGGAGCCATTGACCGTCAGGGTGAAAGCTGGGCCGCCCACAGTAGTTGCGCTTGGCGAAATACTTGTGAGCGAGGGAACCGGATTATTGACAGTAAGGGTGAGCGATCCACTAGCCCCGCCCGGGTTGACTACCGTAATAGAAAGAGTTCCGGCAGAAGCGATGTCACTCGCTGGGATAGCCGCGCTGAGCTGAGCGCTGCTGACAAAGGTCGTGGTTCGACTGGAGCCGTTGACCTGGACTACCGACCCATTAATAAAATTCGTGCCATTCACTGTCAGGGTAAAGGCTGGGCCGCCAGCAAAGGCAGTACTTGGGGAAATGCTGGTGAGCGTGGGAACCGGATTATTGACAACGAGGGCTAACGCTGCCGAAGCGCCACCGTCCGGGTTTACCACCGTAATAGAGAGAGTTCCGGTAGAGGCAATGTCACTGGCAGGAATAGCCGCGCTGAGCTGAGTGTTGCCGACGAAAGTCGTGCTTCGACTGGATCCGTTGACCTGCACCACTGACCCGTTAACAAAACTCGTGCCATTCACCGTCAGAGTGAAAGCTGGGCCGCCCGCAAAGGTTGTGCTTGGGGAGATGCTGGTGAGCGAGGGGGGCGGATTATTGACAACGAGCGAAAGTGCGGCCGAAGCGCCGCCGCCCGGTGCGGGATTTACCACCGTAATGGAAAGAGTTCCAGCAGAAGCAATGTCACTGGCAGGGATGGCCGCGCTGAGTTGAGTGCTGCTGACAAAGGTCGTGCTACGGCTGGAGCCGTTGACCTGGACTACTGACCCATTCACAAATTTCGTTCCATTCACTGTCAGGGTAAAAGCTGGGCCGCCCGCGAAGGTTGTGCTTGGAGAGATGCTGGTGAGCGAGGGAACCGGATTATTGACGGTAAAGATGAGAGGCGCACTGGTGCCACCGGAGGAGGTCACTGTGATGGAGAGGGATCCAGCGTTGGCGAGGTCACCTGCGGTAAGCGTGGCCGTCAACTGGGTGCTGCTCACAAAAGCCGTGCTGCGGCTCGCCCCATTGACCTGGACCAACGAAGTGGCAGTAAAGTTCGTACCAGTGGCTGTGAGTGTGAGTGGACCGCTGCCTGCTATAGCGCTCGAAGGAGAAATACCGATCAAGGTCGGCGCTGTGGTGAAAACAGTGAGGTTTTGAGAACCAGACTGCCAGCCGCCACCTTCAGGGTTCGATACGCTCAAGGTTTGCGTTCCCGGGTTCGCTAAATCACTGCCGCTGAGCTGCACGCTGAGTTGAGTCCCACCGAGAAAGGTAGTAGGACGGCTGCTGCCGTTAAACAATATTTGCGAGTCCGCAAAGAAGTTGGTTCCGGTCAGGGTTATCGTCTGAGAGCTGCCGGCGGGCACGCTCGTGGGAGAGATACTTCGCAAGATCGGCATATTCGAAGAACTCTGCAGCAGGGGGTTGAGGATCGCCTCCAGTTGGGCGGCTGTCGCCTGCTTATTCAGGTAGGATTGCTGCATGTTGGGTGTCTGGGACCAACTGTTGCAGCCCACGCACTGTGACGTGGTGGGGAAAACGGTTGTCTGGCCGTTCAAGCCCGAAGCGATGAAATTCGTTCCCAGGCCGCGGACGGCAAACAGAAGGGCCACCTGGCCAAAACCTGCCACGGGGTTTCCGCCATTGGCTAGTTGCCAGGCGTCCTTGACGGGATCTTTCGTTGGATCGGACGTTGAGGACGGCCCAGTTATCACATCCTGGCTCATTTGGGCCCCTGACGAAACAATCTCACCCGGCCAGTTGGCAAACACGAAACTGGCGGCGTCGGCATCCACGCGGAAGTTGTGCTCGTTGCCGGAGGGGAACCAGCCGGCTTCAGACACCAGACGTTTCACCTTCTGGGTCACAAGCTGCATGCCGGTAAGCGGGCTGATGGAATCCGGCTGGCTTTGCAGCAGGGCCTGCAGCGGTTGATAGTATCCACTGGCCACGATATACACGCTGTGGTCGGGAGCATTCGCCAGCGCCTGCCGGTAAACGGTTACTGCATCGGGATAGTTGGCGCGTGTATCGCCAGGAGTGCCGAACTGATTGGTGATCTGTTGCGTGTAACTGCTGGTAGCGGAGTTTTCCAAAATAGGCGTCATGCCCTTGTGCGCACCGATGAGAACATTGGGGTGGCCGTAGTAGTTCGCTATGGCACGCATGGTGGGGGCGCTGTAGTCGTTCGCCGACGAGCAGATCAGAGCCAGCACGTTGACCTCGCCGCGGTCGGAAAGCCCCCAAAGGACAGCGTGATTGCCGACGTCATCCACGGACATGGACATATCGTCATCGAAAATGATGTTGACCGGTGCGACCGGGTCTTGCAATTGAGAAAACAAGGGAATTGCAGAGAACAGCAAGAGACATGCCATTGCGGCAGCCGATATGAGTCGCTTCATGGGAGTATCCTCGTAGAAATTGTTGGTGAAAGGGTCCTGGGTAGTGCGTAACTGGATTTCAGTCCGCAACTTTCATCAAGAAAGGGTCCGAATCTAACTTTTCTGTTCCGAGAATTCAGCTTCGGAAAACTTTGGGCGAGCAAATTCCGCGGGTTGCGTTCCGTGTATCTATCACGAGTTGCGACTCGCGCACGATCTTTTCGTAATCGTAATCGGAGTGATCGGTCACGATGATCACGCAGTCGTAATGCTCAAGATTGTCGAGCGAAGCACAATCCATCCCCAGGTCATAGTGGCGGCCACGGCCTACATGGGGAAAATATGGATCGTGATAACCGACTTTTGCTCCCTGTTTTTGCAGCAGCTCAATGATGGTCAGGGCCGGCGATTCGCGCAGGTCGTCAATATCCTTCTTATAGGCAACGCCCAGCACCAGGATCTGCGCACCATTGATGGTTTTCCTTTGCTGGTTCAACGCCGAACTCACGGTTGTAACGACATGATATGGCATTGCCGTGTTGATCTCGCCCGCCAGTTCGATGAAGCGTGTGTGGAAGTCAAACTGTTTCGCCTTCCAGGAAAGATAGAATGGGTCAATGGGAATGCAATGCCCGCCCAAGCCCGGCCCCGGATAGAACGGCTGGAAGCCAAATGGTTTGGTCGAGGCTGCCTGGATCACCTCCCAAATATCAATCCCCATGCGCAGTGACAGCAGCTTTAGTTCGTTCACCAGCGCGATGTTCACGCAGCGGTAAATGTTCTCCAGCAGCTTGGTCATCTCGGCTACAGCCGGCGTGGAGACTCGCACGACATGGTTGAAGATCGCCCCGTAAAGTGCGGCGGCCGACTCGGTAGCAGTGGGATTCAATCCGCCCACAACCTTGGGAATGTCGCGCCGCGCTACGCTGTCGTTGCCGGGGTCTTCCCGCTCCGGCGAAAACGCTATCAAGAATTCATTCGGCGCGGCGGTCTCCCCGCGCGCAGCTTTTAGACCCGAGAGATTGTTTTTCTCAAGAATTGGGACCAGCACTTCTTCGGTGGTTCCCGGATACGTCGTACTTTCCAGCACAATCAATTGCTCTGCACGCAGATGGGGTGCGATGGCTTCGGCCGTAGCCGTGATGTAGCTGAGGTCAGGCTGGTGGAATTCATCCAAAGGAGTCGGCACACAGATGATGACCGCATCCATCTCGCTGATGTGGCTGTAATCGGCGGTGGCCCAGAAACTTTGCCGCCTGGCCGCCTGAATGTCTGTTGGTGGAATGCGGAAGATGTAAGACTCCCCATTGCAAAGCGCCGAGACCTTACGGACATCAATATCAAAGCCGGTCACACGGAAACGTTGCTCGGAAAACAGCAGTGCCAGAGGCAGGCCGACGTATCCCAGGCCGATGACTCCGACACGTGCCGTGCGGTTGTCAATCTTGGTATTGAGATTTTCAGAGATCACTATTGAAGTGTTCATAGTCAAGATCACCTGTTCGCGTATGTGCTTAAAGCAGAAGTGGCAGTGGCTCTGCCTGAAGAAATGGCAGGTTCAACTCGCTTGAATCTGAACCGGCGTTTTATGCTTTCGACCCAATCCAATACAGACTGCAGTTCCAGCTCCAGCTCCCATAGATCGGAATAAAGATTTTTACGGACGAGATAGCGATGGTTGCCTGCTTTATCAGGCAGATTCTCACCGCCAGAACAAGAAGCAACATGCGAATACACGGACGACGCCATGTTAGCAGCATCGGAAGAGATGTTGTCAGGGTTACCGAACGGGAAGGCGAAAAAGCCAACAGGCTTTCCCAGATGACCCTCCAGGTCATGCTTGGACCCAACAATCTCCCACTCTAATTTCGTTCGATCCGCAGAGCCGCAATCAAGATGCGTACGAGTGTGGCTGCCAAATTCGGCTCCTTGAGAACCCCAATATTGAATTTGGTCCCATGTCAAAGGGAGGGCACCTTTGATTCCGTGCGCCAAGTCGTGTTGGAACTCACACTGAATTTCAACCGGTTGGGTAGTAATAAACAGTGCAACCGGAATCTCGGCCTCGTCAGCCACTGCTCGCAAATTCACGAAATTATCGGCATAGCCATCATCAAAGGTGAGCACGACGGTCGGAACCTTCACATTGCCGGAACGTAAGAGTTCGACCGCTTCGGCGAGGCTTACAATTCGATAATGTCTCCGCAAAAAGCTGACAGCTTGCCAGAAATTTTCTGTGGAAATACCCATTCGGTGCGGACGATCCGAAACGAGATGATGTGCCAGAACCAGCACGGGATAATGGCCGCGCCACCGGCGATACCAGTTTCGAGCAGAAGCGAATGGGGAAAACAACAATGTTTCCACGCTCAGCTTCCATTCTGAGCGAAAGCGCTGGCGGGAGAGCTTTGCTTGCGCAGTCTGAGTTGGCACCGGCTCGAGTTGCGTCAGGTAGGGGGAGTAGATTCTTTGTATCCACTCCATCACGACTTTGGAGGTTTTAACCTGGCTTGCAGTCTGCAGGCCAATAGCAGTTTGCAGCAGCAGATCGTCGGCTATCAGATCGCTTTTGAGCGTGATTCCTGCCAGCCCATCGTAAGGCTGCAACGGCATTTTGAGATGAGCGATGGTGAATGCGGTCTTTGAACCTCTCGTGAAGTGTTCAATTTCGATCTGGAGACTTTCTCCCACTTTTGTTCCATTGTGATTGTGCTCATCATAATACGCACGAATTGCACCACGTGAAGGAATTGACAATAGCTCTGAGCTCAGTGGAATATCTCCGAGCACAATGAGCAACTCTGCATTTTGTTGGCGAATGAACTCTAAAACCTTCGCATCGCCAATGTTTTCCGCCAGCAGGAACGGCGATCCGGCCTGGCCACACTTCTCGGCTAACCTCTCAACTGTGAATTTTCTTGCGCCGTTCAGATTACGCGGTGCGCCGTGGGTCCACCACAACACCCAATGCATGAATTCTTCAACCAGAGAATAGAACCAATGCTTCGCTCTTGTAGCGCCGTCCGCAATGCGCTGTTGCGCAAGTGGGAGTTTTTGCATGGGCCGTTGCACGATTCCGCAGATTTCCACGCCTGGTATCTCGTGTGTGACCCGACGAGCGATCTTCCAGACACGTAAAGGACGGACGTTAGATACAAGCAAGATGCGAGCGGGGTTCATTCGAGCCGTCATTGAATTTCAAGCAAAGACTTCTGTATCTGGCCCAGCGAAGCATTTAAGAAGTTGAGGAATACGCGCTCTGCACCCGCTTCGCGGAGTGCTTTCGCTCGGTGATGGTCTGCGATTCCTAGACATTTCATGCCGGCGGCCCTTGCTGCCTGAACTCCGGAAACAGAATCCTCAAAAACCAGTGATTCGAATGATTGAATCTGCAATTGCGCAGCCGCTTTACGGAAAATCGCGGGGTGCGGCTTGCCTATAGCGACGTCATCTCCGGTTACCACAGTCGCAAAGTAATCTCGCAGCCGCAGAGAATCCAGAATGTTATGCACTCGCCTGGAGCTGCCACTGGATGCCAAAGCTATTGGAATGCCAGTGCTATGGAGTTCATCAAGTAGCTGTTGCACTCCTGCAATCATTTGTAGATTTTGTACTTCCTCTTGAAATAGCCTGTCCTTCTCGTCACCATATGCCTGAACCTGATCGTCGGTCAGGTCACCGAAAAAATATCGCAAGATCTCCGCTTTCTTCCTGCCATCCCGAATAAATTCAAGCTCTGCGTCGGTTACTGATCTGCCCTTCGACAGCAGAAACTTTCTCCAGACCCTCATGTGGCTGGGATGGCTATCTACAACGACTCCATCCATATCAAAGATCACGCCCTTGATCATAGGTGACTCTCCTATTACGCCGAAGCGCCTGAACCCGGCCAGGTTAATTGTGCGTTCCGGTAACTGGCCGGAGTTCCCACATCCAAGAGATACTCGGAAATGGGATAAGCGGCTATTCTTCCAACCAACTTAGGCAACACGTCGAAACCAATGTCAGCAGGAATTCGATGCGGGATCGCATCAAAGATCAGCGGAGTTGCGACCAGAATTCCGGAAAAAGCAAGATTGCCGGAAGGGTTCGCCGGCTTTTCGGTAAATTCTTGAACCACATTTTCGCTATCAACGGTTACGATGCCACACTGCTCGGGGTTAGGGACCTCGTAGACTCCCATGGTTGCTATCAGGTTTCTCTGGCGATGAAACTCCAACATGTGTGTGAGATTCATGTTGGTCAAGACGTCGCCGTAAAAGATCCAAAAATCCCGCTCGTCCTTGACCCAATCGCGGTTTTCCAGCAAAGTTCCTGCGCTTCCGAGCAGAACTTCTTCCTCTTTGATGTGCACACCGATACCCTTACTGTGCTCTCTGAGAAACTCTTTTACTATGCCTGGATAAGAATGGGTATTCACCAGGATTTCGCCAATGCCGTGCCGGCGACACAGTTCAAGCCAGATCGCCAATAGAGGTATGCTCTGAATTGAAACCAGGCACTTGGGAATTATGTCTGTCAGCGGCCGTAAACGTTCGCCCTTGCCTGCTGCCAGTAGGAAAGCTTTCATACGATGTACTTGAAAGCGATGGAGAATGTGACAAGATCTGAAAGAGTCGTGGCTATCCGCTTTTACCCGGAAACTCCAAGCGCCGGGTGAAGTTTAGGCAGCAACAATGCTCTGTCTTCTGGAGTCAACCACACTACCCACGCGCATGCCGTGGCCACGGTCAACGTGAACAAGCCCATGGCGATCCAGCGCAACAGCATGGGGCCGGGCATCATGAAGTGAATCGCCCATCCCGTCGTCAGCACCGCAGCAGCCACCACGGCAAAGCCAAACCAGAAACGGCGGGCAAACGCGCCGTAAGGCTCGCCGATGATTTGGCACGAGGCCTTGATCACAAAATGATAACAACCCACGGCTTCACCGAGCGTCAGTCCCACAGGCACAGCCCAAATGCCCAGAGGTTTTATCAAGGCTGCGACCAGACCAATGCCTATAATTGCGGCGAAGAAGTAGCCAATCGCCTGGACTTTATGCCGGTTGGTTGCAGTAGCCACTGTCGAACTTGCAGCCCAAGGGGTTTGGAACGCCACTAAAACCAGGAACAGGCGCAACAGCATTGCATCAGGCTCAATACGGCCGCGGGTCCACATATTGATGATCTGAGGACCCTCGTACCAGATACTGGCAACCAGTGCCAGGGTAATGGCGCCGGTACCTGCGACGACCATGCGGTGAACTTTGCGCAGTTTTTCAAATTCACCCAGAGCTTCCATCCGGGCAAAATCAGGACAAAGGGCCAAGCTGATGCTGTACAGCCCCTGACGGATCACATCAATTACAGCTTTGGAAATGGAGAGCACAGCTACCGCCAACCCTCCCATCACTGCTGAGATCAAGAGAATACTGCCCTGGTAGGCGATCAAATTACCGACAAGGAGCAAGCAGAACAAAATGCTGGGATGAGTCAACTCTTTCAGGACTGAAAGCTTCGCTCCGGCAATCTCTGGAAAGAGGACGGGAAAGCGCCAGCGCACATCAAGAAGCACGAACAACGCGGTAATACCGACGGTCAGCACTTGCAGAAAGGCAATGCCAAGCATTCCTCCGCCAAAAAGCAGGACCAGCGCGGACAGCACCACTACAATTACCTGTTGCGTGTTTGCAATCCATTGTGAACGCGCCAGATTGCCCATGGTTTGATAGGTGGCAGTGATAAGGCGCATGGGCATCGTCCACATCACATAAGCGGCAAGCAAAATAATCACCAGTGTCGCAATGTTGGGCCGTGTTAGTTTCAATCCGATCCAATGCGGAATTGGTAAGAGCCATGCGATGCCAGCGACGAGCAGAGTAACAGTAATAGCAAGTACAACGTAGAAGGCCAGAGCCGTATGCTGTACAGACCGATATTCCTCAAGATTCTTTCGCGCATAGGCTTGGGTAAGCCGGTTGACTACCGCTTGTTGCATTCCGATGTCTAAACTGGATAGATAGCCCACAGCGGCAAAAAGCGCCACGTACTCCCCATACAAACTCGCCGACCAGTACCTTAAGAAAAGAGGAACCAGAACCAACGAACCCACTCGAGCAATGGAGTGCCCGAAAACGATCGCGTTAGCGGCATGGAAAATGCGGCGAAACATCACAAGCTCTTGATGGTTGCGATCAAAGCTGTTTTCAAAACTCCAGCATAATCGGACGAATCCCTGTCGCAGTTGCCTGCATAGAACTCGCCAGCTCTATTGACATCCTAAGCATTCCCGCAATATCTCTTTCCAAAACAGCTCCTGGCCTGTGTAGGAGGGGGGAGTGGTAATCTGCTGCTGGAAACTTCCAAGCAACAGATCTTCTTCGGGTAGCCGTCAGGAAAGACACTTTTGGGAAACTTAGGATGTCAATACAGCTAATCCCAACTACTTTCGAAAGATTGCCAGCACCGACGGGTCTATCAAATTCCGCAGCAGCAGTGAGCGAGGCTTCTGATCAGCAGCGCTGAGCAACGATACGAAAAGGCTGTTGCCATTATGTCGGATTGCCTCTACTGCCCGGCATTCATTGCAAGTGCCACCGTGAGGATGAGTGATTTTTCGGGCGATCTGCAACAGCCCAGGCTGGTATGGAAGATCAGCGATATGGCAGCGGAGCAACCGCGCTTCGCGGCGGCACGAGACATTTCCAGGTGCGAAGCAACGATGAGCGACGCGAAACATGGCTAAGTCGGGCTCCGAATCACCAATGGCCAGCGTTTCAGCAGTTGGCACCCCTACGAAAGCCAACAGCGAAAGAAGGCCTGTGCCTTTGTTGGTCTCTTTGGCGAGAATAGCCGTATCCAGTCCTGTGTGATGCACTTGAAGCCGGTCAGCCTTCAGGCCAGCCAACAAATCCTGAATTAGAAGATGAGGAAGCGGAATGGTTCCGCCGTTCTGGTAAGTGAACGCACGCAGCGAATATCTGTAATCGTCGTTCAGAAAAACACCGGGAATCCGTTGAAGAGCATTCCTAACTTCCTCTAGCTGCCGTAACGATTCCGGGCTTACTAGCGCAAGTTCCTGATCACTGACTGCATCCCAAACGATGCCTCCATACTCAGCCACACCACCCACAAAGCCGTATGATCGGCAATACTGCTTCACTTCTTGCAGCGTGCGGGCCGTATTTACAGCAATTGCAAATCCATGGGAATGGAGCAAGGAGACCGCTTTGATGCCTGCAGCCGTGGTGGAAGGGAAACCAAAAACCATTCTATCCAGCACGCCGTCAATATCTGTCACTACAAGAGGGGTAGACCAGCGAACTTCGCGTGGACGCCGACACAGCTTGCCGCATTCTCTAATAGTTTCCCTAACCATGAAATTCCAGGCGGAAACATATTGCCGATGAAATTCACTGCGCCGTGACAGAAGCCCGGAATTCTGCAGACCAAGTGTAGCCAGATTTTGGCCCCACATCCCTGCCAGCAGCTTATTGAGGAAAACCCGTTCCTCGACATTGACATCGCCGCTTTGCTTCGCATAGCTGCGGATGAGGTGCCCAGATTCCTCATCCGAAAGCTCAAATTGAAAAATTGCGTCAGCAAGATCATAGGCGGGATCGGTCATCCCAAGCTCGTTCTTTCCCTGGCAATGATGTTCGAAATCGGTCTTCATCAGCCTGGAGCCGGCGAAGATCCATTCACCGGGCGACATTTTGCTGTCAGTCATGACAGAAGCGGAACAGTTTTGATGTGACAGTTGGCGTTGAATTCGAGAGCGCTTTAAAGCAGCTACCATCCTCGAGTTGTAGGCCCGACTCAGAGAGTTCGCCAATATTTCGAAGCCCTTGTGACGACCTTCATTAGCCAAATCTGGCGTGGGATTGTTGCCAAAACTCAGGTCCCGCGTTCGCGCAGCAACATACGACGCAAGAGACTCGATCAACGATTCACGATCTTGAGCAACAACTTGCGGCAGTTCCCTTTTGGGAATCCACTCTGTGTATAGGACCCCGTCACGCAGGCCTAGTACCGGAGGAATGAAATTTGCCAGTTTTTCTCCGGCCACAAGTGCGTGGTAGCCCAGCCATCCCCACCCAACACTCTTGGCGAGCACATAGCGAACCTCGCTGTCACCGGCAGCATCGCTCAGATGCACTTCGTAAATCCGCTTGAGGCGTACGTCCACTCTCTCGGGTGACTCCGCTCGCCACCTCTGGTTCAATTCCTGTATCTTTGGGTCGAGATCGGAATTCGCCACAACGCGGACCTTTGCATAACCACGAGCTTTGAAATATTTCTCGAGCCAGGCTCCGACCACACTCGAATCGAGCAATCGTTGCTTGTAACGTTCTGCTGGCTCCAGGGTAATGACATTCATTTTTCGAAGAGACTGGAAAGTGTGTGAGTCTCTCCATTTGGGGAATGCGGGTTCCACTGGATTCAACACCACGATGTCTTCATCGGAAAAACCTGTCTGGCGAAGCAGTTCGATTGCATGAGCGAGAGTTTGTCCGGAATGAATTGATTCGTCAATAATCAGTACCCGTGCTTTCTTTTGTGCAGCCTGCCGAAGCGCAGCTTGCTCCCACAAAGCGAGAGCTTTTCTGGGACGAACCGCCAGCCAATCCGTCTCTTGAAGCCAATCGCTAAGATAAGCACACAGCAGCGGAGCTAAAAAAGATCCAGCGGTACGCAGCCCCATAACCATGGCGGGGCGTTTCCGTTCGGGGAAAGCTGTAACAAATTTTCGTCCCAGTTCAAGACAATCGAAAGGAGCAAAGTCTCGAGAGCGAAAAAAAGCAGGGACTTTGGGGCGACGGCTCCATAGAGATCGAGGAAATTTGGGGGGCAGCAAGCTTACTACCCGATTGCGCTCTTGCAAAAGAACAACATGGTCTGGCTTGGGGGCAATCAATGCGTGTCTTAGAAATTGAGTTACAGCGGCTCCCCATGCCTGTCTCCAGTGAAGTAGCCGAGACAACGATGCCGCGCGTAGCCGGCCCACACCATCAAACAGCTCTTTCACAGCGCGAACGCCAAGATTAGCGAATGGCAGGACATGGCCAATCTTGGAGAAATCGTAGATATTGCCTAGCAGGTGGTCGTCAATTGTGTCTGTTATCGTGCAAGCGAGCAGAAAAATATTCATGATTACTTCAGATCTCTGCCAGTTATCCTGCGCCTGGTCTAACTTGCTCAATTCTTCTGCGAGATGACCCACCACTTCCGAGACAGTAGGAAAGGCGTTGAGACACCAGGGATATTGACTATAGAAGTGGGCCTCCTCCGCTAGAAGCGTTGAAGGGAGTGGTTCACGGGCTTGCGAGACAAGTCTAATTTTTCCGCTCGCAGAACCTTCGCTTACCGCAACTCGAGCATGCTCTAGTACATGCAATCCGGGGTCTTGTGCACAGATAGCGGATTCTTCCAAGGAAAAGGTTCTGGAAAGATCAAAACCTACCTGGAGGCCATTAGCAACTTGCTCTTTAAATTTGTATGTTTTGTTCATGTGTTTTTGTTTCACATAAATTGTGATTGGATTACAGGCGTGAAGTGGAGATCAGTCCAGGACTCGACCAACAGAATCGCCCACACTGACGGCCTCAGCATCAGAGGCTGCTTGAGGCGTATTGATAATCTTTTTTCCCGAGCAGGTGATCCCGTTGATTCGTTTGAGAATTACCTCCAGCAGCTGCTCGTGGTCATCGAGGGAACTGAAGGTATGGTCCGATCGCGGGATGATGTCGAGTGTTACCTTGCCGAGTGCACACAAATGCTGTAGTTCGCTCCCTCCCGCCTTGCGTAACTCATCTAAAAGCGGATCACCTTGCGAACATAGGAAAGTCAGGCGGGCACCACGGTCCGTTAGCTGTCTTAAATTCACTTCAAACTCGGTGGCCTCGCGAGGTATCTCACTCTTGGACGTAAATTGGCGTTTTGCCTCTAGTCGCAGAACTTGCATAAGCTGACGGTAGTTTGCTCTACCTGTGAAAAACTTGTGCCAGCTCTTCAGGTTAAACAGGGCAAAATTCCAGTAGTAGTGGGCCGCTCTGCGATTGACCAAGTCAGCGTTTGCACTCCCATCCTCGTCTTCGGTAACCGGATAGTTAATCAGAACCGCGCCAACAGCTCGCGAGTCGCAACGAGCTGTCTCAAGCGAAATAAGCGCCCCTGAACATCCGCCCAGACAAACAAAGTGTTCGATACCTCTGGTTGACTTCAGGAAATCCATTGCATCTTGCGCTTCACGTATGGCACTTTTCTCAAACTGAAGATTGTCGTGACGTACTGCACTATCTCCAATCCCGGAAAAATCGAAGCGCAGGACTACAAAGCCTGCCGCGGCAAGTGCTCGTGCAATTTTCACGTAGATACGTCCCGGGCCAACTCGGTGCACGATTCCAGGATTGAGCAAGATCACGGCGGGCCTGAGATGATTCCCGACTGTAGTTGGTGGGTCGGTTACAACCCCCGCCAGGGATTTCTTTTCCCCAAAGAGAACCGCCTCTTCCTTCATAGGTCTGCTTTTTATGAATGCGTCTTTCATTAGTGCGTTTGGCAGTGCGTTTGGCATTGGTGCATTTGTGAAGTCCAGGAAACCACCGATTGCAGCACTTGATTAGGTACGAGCAAACTGCCATCAGTTGTTGGCAGCCAAATTTGGGAGGCTTCGAGACGCTGGTGCTCCAGCCTGGCCCCTATTCGACTCAGATGATCGTTCAAACTGTCTTCGCCAGTGGTTTGATCACTTTGAATTACGAGCACGTTCTTCGCGGGTTTATCGGCCAGCGTCAAAAGATTGATCTTTTCAAGTTCACTACACAGAAAATTGGACAGAGGAAAGCCCAGGATATCAATGTGTCCTTGAGAGTTTCGATCACGCTTGGGTTTAGGGCGAAATCGCAGCATCTCTTTTTGCAGAAAAATCAGCTTTTCAAGATAGCTCTTTCCGTCCACAATCGGATCCCAGAGAACTAAGCTCTCGATATCACCTCGCTGGGCCCCGGCTATGGCTGATAGAGCTCCGCCGAGCCGAAGTCCAACTACACATACCTGAGTCAAACCTGCTCTGTACCTGACCTCAGAAATGGCCATCGAGATGTTCTCCAGCCATTGAGAAACCCTTCCCGCTTCGCTGCTACCCGAGGAGTCGCCACAGCCGTAGTAATCGAACCGCAAAACGGGAAACCCGGCGTCGGATAGGCGCGCCGCCAATTGCCGAAGGGCCCGGTGACTGTTGATATATTCGTGTCCTACTGGCTGACATATAAGGACCGCACACTTTCGGCTGCGCTCTGATGGCGGCTCATGATAGCAACCGAAAAGCGCCTTATTAGGCGGACCGAAATAGAGGGGCAGCATGGACCTGACAGGCTTCATTGCTGCTGTAATCGCTCTCTACAACTTGCCGCGAACTGCCCAAGGGTTTGGAAGGCAAGTTCTTTAGGCTTCATGCGCAGGCCGAGTTCCTTCTCGAGCCGGGCAACCACCTGTGTAGCTAAGAGTGAGTGGCCTCCAAGATCAAAAAAATTGTCATAGATACTCACCCGCTGAACTTGAAGAACGTCAGTCCATACTTCTGCCAACATCTGCTCGATAGGATCGTTAAGTTCCTCGATAGCTTCTTTGGAGTCAAACTCCGTACTATCGGGAGCAGGAAGCGCGCGCCGATCTAACTTGCCATTGGGCGTTAGCGGGAACCGCTGGAGCGAGCAAAGTAGCGGAACCATGTAGCCCGGTAACTTCTCTTTCAAGAAGTTGCGGATGTCGTCGAGTGCCGAGAGCTGCTCTTGCGCCAACACAACATAAGCGACCAGGCGCGGACCGCCCGCAAGATCTTCGCGAACGATCACGCAAGCATCAGAAACCGCGCGATGCTCACGCAACACCGACTCGACTTCACCCAGTTCGATTCGGAATCCACGAATTTTTACCTGATTATCTATGCGCCCGAGACATTCAATATTCCCATCCGCCCGGTAACGTGCCAAGTCGCCTGTTCTGTAGAGACGTGCACCCGATTCACCACTGAACGGATTCAAGATGAACTTCTCAGCATCCAATTCGGGACGATTCAGGTAGCCCCGCGCCAAGCCATCACCACCGATATAGAGCTCCCCAATAATGCCAGACGGCACAGGCTGCAGGTTGCGATCCAGTACGTAGGTTTCGGTGTTGGCGATGGGACGCCCAATGAGAATAGGTCCTTCCGGAGATGTGATGCGATGGACAGTGGACCAGACTGTAGTTTCCGTCGGGCCGTACATGTTCCAGACTGAGGATGCTTTCGCAATCAGTTGCTCGGCTAGTTCTCGCGGCATAGCCTCACCGCCGCAGAGAATCTTCAAACTTCCCTTCCCCGGCCACCCGGATTCCAGCAACAGTTTCCAGGTAGAGGGCGTCGCCTGCATCGCTGTGATCTTATGGTCATCCAGCATCTTCCACAATTGATGCCCGTCTGACGAAGCTTCGCGGCTGGCAAGCACGCAACGGGCGCCTACCGTCAGAGGCAGATAAAGTTCAAGGGCAGCAATATCAAACGATATCGTCGTGACTGCCAGGAGAGAATCTTGCTGCGTAAGTCCTGGTCGGGATTGCATGGATGCCAGAAAGTTCACGAGCGCGCGATGAGAGATCTGAACTCCTTTGGGCCGACCCGTTGATCCCGAAGTGTAGATTACGTACGCCAGATTTTGTGATTCAACATTCATCGACGGGTTTTCTCTGCTCTCTTGAGAAATCACCGGCCAATCGCGGTCCACACAGATTAGCTGCCCGGTAAAACCAATCACCTTCAACCCCAAGGTCTGCGTCGTAATCAAGAATCGGAGTCCAGAATCATCCATCATGAACTCAAGACGTGCTGCGGGGTAAGCTGGATCGAGCGGCACGTAAGCTCCGCCTGCCTTCAAGATGGCCAGCAATCCTACGATCATCTCAATGGATCGCTCCATGCAGATGCCGACCAGCACTTCAGGACCCACGCCCAATTTGCGAAGATAATGTGCAAGCTGATCGGCACGAGCATTCAGTTCGCTGTAACTCAATTGCTCCTGTTCGTAGATGAGCGCGGTGGCATCGGGTGTCCGCTCCGCTTGCGTCTCAATGAGCTCATGCAGGCAGGTGTTCTTTGGATAATCAGTCCGTGCATTGTTCCATTGAACCAGAATTTGGTTTCGCTCGGCGTCGGTCAATAGCGGCAAGTCTGCGATATGACTTTCCGGAGCCGCTGCTGCAGCCGTAAGCAGCGTCTGCCAATGTCCGATCATTCGTGTAATGGTTGCGTCATCGAACAAGTCGGGGTTATAGATGATGGGACCGAAAACGCTATCACCGCGATCATCAACCACAACCACCAGATCAAGCTTTGAACCTCCGTTACAGATTTCCTCTGTCACCAGCTCCCATCCAGCAGCGATGTTCGGCAGCTTAGGCTGCTGCGAAATCACTACTTGAAACAACGGATTACGGCTGGGATCAGGTCTATGTTGGATCTCCTTCACAACGTGGACAAAGGGCACATCTTCATGGGCCAGTGCGTCCAGAACTACTCCTCGCACACGTGACTGCAGCTCTCGAAAAGTCGGATTGCCTGAAAGGTTGACGCGCAGCGGCAGCGGATTCACAAAGTAACCTAGCAGCGGTTCAAGTTCAGCCAGCTTACGGCCGGCACTGAAGCTGCCTAGAATGATGTCGTCCTGGCCAGTATAGCGATGGAGCAGCGCGGCTAACCCTGCCAGCAAAGTCATGTAGAACGACGTTCCCTGCTGATGGCTGATGCTCCTGAGCGTCTCAACCAAACCTATAGGTAGCATGAATCTTTGAGTTGCGCCGCGATGCGTTTCGACCGGCGGCCGCGGATGGTCGTTCGGCCACTGCAGCACCGGAAGCTCACCCGTCAACTGTTTGCACCAGTATGCTGTGTGTTCCGACCAAGCTTCTGGCATCAGTTTTTTCTGCTGCCAGTTAGCAAAGTCTGCATATTGAATGCTAAGTTCAGGCAGGGGTGAGGGCTTGCCAGCCGCAAAGGCTTCATAGAGTGTGGTCAGCTCAGGAAGCAAGACTCGGTAAACTGTTGTCGCATCGAAAATAATTTGGTGAACAGTCATGTAGAGACGATGCTGTTCATCATCCATATGCACCAGCAGAGCCCGCACCAATGGACCCGTTTTCAAGTCAAACGGACGCCGCGCATCTATTGTCGCCAGACGTTTGGCTTCAGCTTCGCGCTCTGCTACCGGAAACCTGCGCAAGTCTGCTACCGGCACTGGAAACGCTTTTGGAACTGGATGTATGGTCTGTACAGGCTGGCCAGCTACGACGTCAAAAGTCGTCCGCCAGATCTCATGGCGCCGAATGATTTCAAGCAAGCACCGCTCGATCACTGTTACATCGAGCGGTCCCTGGCGGCGGATCGTTATGGGCTCGTTATAGAACGGTATGTCGCTCGCCATCTGCCCATGGAGCCACACTTGCTGTTGAGAAAAAGAAAGGGGGGCAAGCTCTCCAGAAGGACGAGGGCTGATGCGAGCCTCTTCCACCTTATTCCTTCCCAGTTCACTGCTTAAATATTTTTGGAGAAGGCGGCGTTTGGCCTCAGAAAGCTCCGTAGCGGGAGACTTCAGTTGGTTTTCGTACTCGTTGATTGTTGTTTCATTCACGGTCAAATCCTCGGAAACGCAAGACACTGGAGTTCGGGTCGAATACTGGCTCGATACTCTGAGCAATTCTGCACGGCCTGCTCAACTGACTCCGGGGTCATCCTGCTCTTCCCGCCAAAATAGGGGCATGATCAAGGGTTGAAAGGAACTTCACTTCAGAAATGCGTTGCGCTGGATCGGCGCTTACGTTTTCCAGTAATCGCTGGAGGTGCTCTAACATGCGGCTAATGGTTTCAGCCTCGAACAGGTCCGTGTTGAATTGGACACGGCCCATCATGCCGCCTGGCCTGTCAATGAAGGCTAGGTACAAATCCCAAGGAGTCCCACCGCTCTCAATATCCATAGAAGTTACGCTCCACTCCAGGTCCAATTGCGGCATGGGCGGCTGAAGTGAAATCCCGACTGGAAAGAAAAGATTGCGGCTGGGATCGGGTTCTATTTTTAGCTCTTGCGCCAAGAACTCAAGCTGCACGTCGTCGTTTGAGATAGCTTCGAGGATCAATCTCTGGCTTTGTCGCAACAACTCGCGAAAAGTTGGGTTGCCCGTCAGGTCGAAGCGAATTGCAACTGGGTTGAGGAAGTAACCCAGCAGTTTCTGCACTTCGGTTCGTTTCCGGCCAGAGGGGGAAAGAGTCCCCACGATGATATCTTCCTGTTGTGTATAGCAATACAACAAGGTTGCAAAAGCGGCCAGCAAGGTCGTGAATAGGGTAACGCCTTCCTTCTGGCTCAATGCTTTCACAGCTTCACCGAGCTGCTTAGGCATAGCGAACGGACTGATCGTTCCACGAAACATTTCCTTGGGCGGCCGGTCGCGGTCGTTAGGCCAGTTTAGTACGGGAAGCTCTCCCGCAAGCTGCTTACTCCAGTAGGCGACTTGTCTCGACAGCTCTTCTCCTTGCAACCATTGCCGCTGCCAATAGGCATAGTCGCCAAATTGCACCGCCAAATTACGCAATGGCGAGGACCGGCCGGAAGAATAGGCGTTGTACAACACCGCCAGTTCCGACGGAAACACTTGATATACTGAGACCCCGTCCACGATACTCAAGTGCGCACACAAAAATAACCGGTACTCGAAATCATCCATCCTGATCAGCCTTGCCCGCAGCAATGGGCCTTCTTTCAAATCAAATGGTTGCCGGACCATCTCGCCAATTAGCCGCCGAGCTTCCGCCTCTCGCCTTGAGCTGGTAGGCAGGCTTCGCAGGTCGAGCATTGGCAATCGGACTTCCTCAGAGGGCGAGCGAACCAATTGGACGGGCTGGCCGTTACGGATGTCATAGCTGGTCCGCCAGATTTCGTGCCGTCGAATGATTTCAGCGAAGCAGCGCTCCAAAATGGGAACATCGAGCTGGCCTGTCATACGGAGAGTAATGCATTCGTTGTAAAGCGGAGGAATGCCCTGCGTACTTCTTTCGCGCAACCAAAGTTGCTCCTGGGACAACGAAAGAGGCGCAGGCTCGCCTGAAGGCCGCGAAACAATCGCAGACATCGGAGTAGCCATCGGTGCTGCGTCATAGCGAAGATATTTTTCCAACAGTCTGCGCTTTACCTCGGAAAGAGGGGCTACATCTGGCATAGGGGACATTTCACTTTTATCCATTGGGAAGCCTTTCTGAACGCTGCCTTGGGATGAAATCACCGCCGGCTCCTAGCTATCGAAACGGATCGGCAACTTCGTCAAACCCCTTAATCCCAGGTTCGTTCGCCAGACGAGTGGCTCTGGCTCGAGGGTCCAATTGGGGAATCGGCGCAGCATCAGTTCAAAGGCAGTTTGACCTTCGATCCGAGCCAGTGCAGCACCGAAGCAAAAATGCGCCGCCCAACCGAATGCAACGTGCCGGTTGTCGGTGCGGGTGATGTCCAGGCGGTCGGGATCAGGAAATCTCTCCGGATCGCGGTTCGCTGCAGCCATCACCGCAATCACGGCTTGGCGCTTTTGAATCCGCTTTCCGCCGAGGATAGTATCTTCCGGAGCGAGGCGTGCGGTATGCTGACTGGGGCTTTCGTAGCGCAGCATTTCCTCGACCGCGGAAGGAACTAACGAGAGGTCAGAACGAAGCTTTTCGAGCTGACCGAGGTTTCGCAACAACGAGAGGACGCCATTGCCGATAAGATTTGTCGTGGTTTCCTGGCCTCCTACCATTGTGACGATGCAGTTTGCAATCACTTCTTCTTCACTCAGCCGGTCGCCTTCAATTTCCGCGTTCATTAAAGAGCTCACAAGGCCGCCGCGTGGATGCAGACTTTGTTCATGCATGGCGGAACGGAAGTAGGCAGTCATCTCCTGCACGCTTTTTAGAATTCGTGGCACTCGATCGGGATTGTGCTGAAAATTACCCAGCATCTCAGCAAAATCCTGCGACCATAGCTTCAACTGCTCATAATCTTCCACGGGAACACCGAGCATTTCAGCGGTCACGATGCAGGGCAGAGGTTCAGCCAGATCAGCAATCACATCCATACGGCCCGTGGCCTGCACTTTATCCAGCAGGCTATTGGTAACGTCGTGGATGTGGGCCCGCAAGACCTCGACCCGCGCCGGTGAAAAAGCTTGGGCCGCAAGGCTGCGCAATCGCGTATGGTTCGGCGCATCCAGGAAAAGCATCTGCTTGACCATGACCTGCGCGATCGGATTCAACGACGCCAGGCCCATGGCAGTAAGTTGCTCTGGTGTGGGAGTGCGTTCTGCAGAGTAATGGTGCAGAACATGGACTACGTCCTTGTACCGAGTCACAACCCAGGCATGCAAGAAGGGATCCCAATGCACCGGGTCTTCGGTTCGAAGCCGATGGAAAAGCGGATAAGGATTGGCGAGAACCTCAGGATCAAGTAGGTGGTAGAGGCTCAGAGAGCCACTCAACTCGGTGGAGGCAAGGCAAGTTTGAGCTTGTGCTGTCATTTGATTCGCCTTAGGTGCAGGCCGACGCAGAGGCGGCCAGGAGACGCTGAGCTTCGGCCTCGCTCATGGCTTCCAACTTGGCAACGAGGAGCATTTCGACCTGTGCGGAAAGCCTGGCAACTGTCGGAGCATCGAACAAGGTCCGCAGCGTGAGCTCGATGCCGAATGCATCGCGCACTCGAGCAATCAGTTGCGTGCCCAGCAGAGAGTGCCCACCAAGAAGAAAGAAATTGTCTTCCATGCTGACTTTATCCAAGCCGAGCAACGGCGCCAGGATCGCTGCCAGCCGCTCCTCAATAGGATTACGCGGCGCCACGAACACATTGTCGCGCAATGTGTTTTCCGCATTTGGGGCGGGCAAGGCGGCGCGATCCACTTTGCCACTCGGGTTCAAAGGCATGGCCTCCAATTTCACAAATGTTGCCGGAACCAAATACTCGGGCAGACGTCCGGCAAGAAAGTTGCGCATCTCCGTGTGTGTAGACTGGGCCCTCGGAGCCGGAACGAAGTATGCCACTAGGCGCTTGTCGCCCGGGGCGACCTCACGCGCCACCACAATGCTTGATTGCACGGCCGGGTGCTCGTCCAGAGCTTTTACAATTTCTGCCGGCTCGATGCGAAAACCTCGAATCTTAATTTGTTCATCTACCCGACCGAGAAATGCGATCTGACCATCTGGCAAATAACGAGCCAAATCGCCAGTCTTATAGAGACGCGCGCCCATCTCGGGACTGAAGGGATCAAGAATGAATCGCTCTGCGGTCAAATCGGGCCGATTCCGGTACCCTCGTGCTACGCTTGGGCCCCCAATATAAATTTCTCCAGCTTCGCCATCCGGAACCTGCTGCATATTTTCATTCAGGATATGGATTTGGAGGTTGTCAATTGGACGGCCAATCGTTGGCAATCGGTCCGGATGCTCGATGGGAAGCACCGTTCCTGAGGTCGCGACTACGGTGCACTCGGTAGGACCGTAATTATTCACCAATTGGAATCGCAGCTTTCGCGGAGGATAGTGGTGGAGCGTATCAGCACCGGTCAGCATCGTGCGCAGGCTAGTCTTCGCCGGCCACTCCAGCGTCATGAGACGTTCAGCTAAAGGCGTAGCCAGAAAGCTGATGGTGATCCCTTGAGAAACAATCCAATCGCGGATTGCTTCAGGCTGATCGGTTGTAACGCCATCAGGTAGATGGATGCTCGCTCCAGCAACGAGATAAGGCCAAAGCTCCCAAACGGCAGCATCGAAACCCAAAGCCGATAGTTGGCTCGCCCTGTCGGCCGGGGTCACCCTGAACGCGCGCTGGTGCCAGCGCACCAGATTGAGCAGGCCGCCGTGGGTGACCTCAACACCTTTCGGTTGGCCAGTTGACCCGGAAGTATATATAAGATAGGCCAAATCTTTCATTTTGGCTTTGAGGATGGCCGGTTCGGCTGTGTGAATGGGAGCGAATTGCCCCTGAGGATCCAAAACAACAACGCGCTCTGGGCGTTCAGATAGTGTGTCGAGCATGCACTGACCGGTCACCAGGACTGGAGCTTGTGCATCCTTCAGCAAAAATGTTAAACGCTCTTTCGGATAGCTTGGGTCTAATGGGAGGTATGCACCGCCTGCTTTGAAGATAGCCAAAGCCGCCACAATCATCGCGGGAGAACGATTCAGGTAGATTCCCACGACGACATCGGGACCCACGCCGAGCGTATGCAGAAAATGGGCCAATCGATCAGCCCGTTGATCAAGCTCTTTGTAGGTCAGTGACAGATTCCCGTGCGTCACGGCAACCGCATTTGGCGTTGTCGCGGCCTGAGCAGCCACCAATTGTGGAACACACTCGTACTGCAAATCATCTCGCTGGATCCCGTTCCCCAGCTCCGGGATTTGCTGATCAGTATCTATCACAGATGACTGATTCGGTAATGAACTTGCGAAAGTTGCGCACATATCATTTGTCCCCTTTTAAGTGCCCAAAGTTACTTGCAGATGAATCAAGGAAAATCAATGACGTAATTTTTGATATCTTTCGCGGAAGAAAAACCTGATTTAAAGAAACTGCTCGATATCGCTGGGCAGGAGTGAGGCAAACGTCCAGCGCATGCCACACTTTTCGTCGCCATCAATGAACGGATCATTCGCCACTACTTCAGCACCCTGGAAGTCCAGTCCAAACGCCATTTCGCGCAGCCCCAGTTGTGCTATCGCTTCCCGGACCTTGCCCTGACGCCGCTCTTCGCAAAACAACAGTAGAAAGCCCCCGCCACCAGCTCCAGCGATCTTGCCTCCCAGGGCTCCGTTTTCAAGCGCCAAGGCATAGACTTCATCAATCAACGGATTAGAAATCTGGGAAGAGATCCTTTTTTTCGCCTCCCAACCCTCGTGTAACAAGGCACCAAAGGTTCGAAGGTCGGCTTTCAGCAACGCACGCCGCATGTGGTTTGCAAGTTCACGGATTTCATGCAGCGACTCGACAGCCGAACCAGTTTCTTTCCGGGTTGATTGTTCCTGTTCGTGAAGAAGACTCCATGAGTTATGGGCGACTCCAGTAAAAAACAACATCAGGTTGCTCTCAAACTCACGGAGAAGGTCGCTCCGCAACATGATGGGCTCAACCAAAGTGCTTCCGTCGGGATTGAAAGTAATGAAATTCAATCCCCCGAAGGCGGCGGCGTATTCATCTTGTTTCCCAACAGGTTTGCCAAGAACATTGCGGGCGATATGGAACGATCTTTCCGCCAGATCGTACTTTGAAAACGGACGGTCAAGATAGGTTGCCAGAGTCTTTAAGACCCCGACGCAAACGCTGGCTGATGATCCCAGGCCGGTTCCGGCAACAATTTCGGAAGCCAGGAAAAGATCTGCGGAGATGTCACATCCAAGATCTTTGATGACTGCAAGAGGGATGGCCAGCTCGCTGCATTTCATGTCCAAGCGAGAGATGTCGCGCCAGGTCTCCATCACTCGCAAATCAGAAGAAATTACCTGGATTTTCCCGTCGGTCCTTTTTTGCAGGATCGTGTAGAAATATTTGTTGATGGAAGTGCTCAGAACAGCCCCGCCATACCTTTCATAGTATGCAGGCAGATCGGAGCCGCCGCCGCCGAAACTAATCCGCACCGGACTGCGTACTATCAGCATTCAACACCCTCGCTACAAAGAATTTGCTACCACCTACCGGTTTGAAGGTAGATGTAACTTTGAATCCATCTTCCCCGATCAGTCTTACGAAAAATGTCCACGCAGTTTGCAGCAGAAGAGAAATATCCCGGAACAATGACCAATGGAAGATGTACTGCAGATCGAATCGTGCTTTTTCTTCGGAAGAATGTTGTTCCCGCAGTCCGTGGACCTGGGCAAGCCCTGTCAGGCCAGGGATAACACTCAAGCGTTGACGCTGCCACATAGAATAATGTTTCACCCGCTCGGGGGATTCCGGTCGGGGACCCACAAGGCTCATCTCGCCTTTCAATACGTTCCAGAGCTGTGGCAACTCGGTGAGGCTGAACTGGGCAAGAATTCGCTCATAGGTCGTCAAATCGGATGCATCACGATCAATGTTTAAACGGCGCATCCAGAACGGGTGCCCATTTTTACCACAGCGAAGCTCTTTCCTGAATGCTGTTCCTTTATTCAAATGCAACACCACCGCTGAAAGCACAAGCAACGGAAAACAGACGACCAGCAGAAATAATGCACCCAGCAAATCCATCACTCTTTTCAAACCGAGGCCTATCGTAGGAAGAGTTTGTTCTTCCAGCGAGAGCAGAGGAACATCATCTATTTCCGTAAGCTTCGCCTTGGAGAGATAAAGCTCGTGGTGCTGGGGTACAAGATGGACACGCATGCCTATTTTCCGGCAGTTCGAGATAAGCTTCAAAGGTTCCGGGCCCGGGGGTACCGGCTCCACGACAATGAGTTCCTGGATTTTTTTCCTTTGCATCATGCTCAGAACGTTCAGAGTACGGACTGAGACTGTGCCCTGCTGCAAATTCGATGTTTGTCTCGAAGCTTCTGTATCGGATGGAGACAAAACACCTGCTATTTCCATCAACATTTCCGGGTGACGCAAAATCTTAAGCGCCAGTTCGTCGACGATTCGGCCACTGCCCAGGATTACAACCCGCCGTTTGGCTCGTGCATTCGACCGCGATATCACCAACCACCAGGCGAGGCAACGTATGATGGTGAAACCCAAAAGCAAAAGACATGCAAAATAAAAGATAGCTAACTGTGAATAGGGATGGTTCAAAAGAAATGCTAAGGCCAACAAGCAGCTCATCAGGTAGAAAACACCTACAACCACCTGGGCAAATACACTGGGGAAATACCAGCCTCCACGAAATCCTTCCAATTCTTTTCTGAAGTAAAGAATGGTCCAGATAGAAGATGCGACAAGAATCGCCGGAACATCGGCAAATTGCCAGAAGTCTGCCCTGCTCACAGCCAGTGGGATTCGCAACACATGTGCGAACATGAAGGCACTAGTGATCCACAGCAGGTCCGCACCTAGAATTAGATACCGTAGCTTCCAGTTCATCATCGCCTCCTTTGATTAGTCAGCTTGCTTTGCAAGAACGTGTTTGCACTGCTCCTGCTCCCAATCCCATGCCCCCTTCATGATTTCTCTGAGTTCCGAATGCGAGGGCGCCCAGCCGAATTCATTCATGAGTTTCGTGGGGTTGGCGCACAGGATGGCAGGATCTCCAAGCCGGCGCGGTGCATGGCGGAGCTTGATCCTCTTTCGGGTAGCCTCTTCCGCAGCCTGGCAGGCCTCTTGTACCGAATAGCTCCTACCCGTGCCGATGTTGTAGACATGACATCCTGGCAAATCCATCTTCTGCATAGCCAGTATGTGCGCATCGGCAATGTCCATCACGTGTACGTAATCGCGCACGCATGTTCCGTCGGGTGTTGGATAATCACTTCCGTAAATTTCAAAATATTCCCGCCGGCCGGAAGCAGTTTGCAACAAAAGGGGAATAATGTGCGTTTCCGGATCGTGCCGCTCGCCCCACTTCCTTCCGCCTCCGCTAGCATTGAAATATCGGAAAGCAACCACGCTCCAACCATAAGAGAGGGCGTACCACCTCAGAATTCGTTCCAAAATCAACTTGCTCTCACCGTAGGCATTCACCGGCTCTGTTGCATGGTCTTCGTCAATAGGAACAGCTCTGGGTGTCCCATAGACCGCGGCGGAGGAAGAAAAAACAAACTTACGAACGCCATGGGTCCTAAGCACTTCAAGCATGGCTATGCTCGAAGCAACGTTGGCGTCAAAAAAAAGGCCGGGATTAACCACCGACTCCGATATCAGGGCCTTTGCTGCGAAATGAAAAACAACGTCAAACTTCTTCCAGGCGAGCAGGTTTGCAAGCGCATCACGGTCACCGAGGTCAAATCTGTGGAGCGTTACGCCATTCGGAATGGCATCGGCATGTCCGGTTGACAGATCATCCACTACTTCGACCGGGAAGCCGCGGTCCACGAGTTGAGCACAGCAGGCGGAGCCTACGTATCCCGCACCGCCGGTTACCAGGATTCCTCCCATTAAAAAGCTCCTTCTCTCTTGAGTACTTTAAGAGGAGTACAGGCTAGAATTTTTATATCCATGCCCAGACTCCAGTTTTCGATGTAGTAGACGTCCATGGTCACTCGCTCTTCATAAGAAACGTTTTGCCGTCCGCAGACCTGCCAATAACCTGTCAGGCCCGGCTTTACCGATAGCAGAAGCTGTTTGTGGAAGCCATACTTGTCCAACTCAGGAGCGGTGATCATTCGCGGCCCCACTAGGCTCATTTGCCCTCGCAGCACATTGAATAATTGCGGCAACTCATCCAGACTGCTTTTTCTCAAAAAAGCTCCTACCCTGGTCACACGCGGATCGTCTCTGAGTTTGAAGTTGCGCTCAAACTCGGCCCTGAGTGCGGGGTTGGATGCCAGGATAGAATCTGCATCTCGCCTCATCGTGCGGAATTTGAAAGCATCAAACTCTCCACAGATACCGACAACGCGCCTGCGGTAAATGATGGGCCTGCCGTCCTCGAGGACGACCAGAAGGCCCACAATGATGAAAATCGGAAAGAAGAGAAGAATGAGAACAAATGCCCCAAACAAATCCACACTGCGCTTCAGAAAATGCTGCAGATGCGAGCCCCTGCTACAGGAAACACGACCTACTTTGTGGTCACTCTTTAGGGAGGAACTCTTCTCTAGAACGAACCTATATCGGGAGGCAAGCATGAAAACCAGTTCGAACGTCGAAGAAGTTTACAAATATCCGAGAGCGCAAAAAGGCAGCAAAGGACAGTGGAACCACTACCAGCTCATGCTGCTGTTACTTTCCGAATTTTCGTGTCTACATCGGTTGTTTCGGCTGTACTCATAATTCGATGGTGAATCACGGTGAACAAGGAGTGCGCTATGCTCAACTGCAAGTCTTCTATGATCTGCATGTTATCCGACGGGATGATCATGCAGAGATCGCAGAGCTCTCTCATCTTGCCGCCTTTGAAGCCCGTCAAACCGATATTGATTGCACCTGCTTCGCGCGCCGCCTTAAGAGCCAGCAGTACATTAGGTGACGACCCGCTGCCACTGATGCCAAAGGCGATGTCGCCACATTGCACAAAGTTACGCAGTTGCTCCGCAAATATCTGGTCGTAAGAAGTGTCATTGGCCCAGGCAGTAATAAGTGCCGTGTTGTCAGTCAACGACAGGACGCGGAAGCGTTGCTGCGGCTTGTCTGCTATCGTGGTTCCCTTGCCAAGATCGCACGCGAGATGCGAAGCCAATGCGGCACTGCCTCCATTACCGAACAAAAATACTCTTCGCCCATCCTCGTACGCTCTATAGAGTTCATCGGCAACCTGTTCGATCTGGTGGTAGGGCAATTTCTTAACAACACTCGCATGATTTTCAAAATAGCTGTAGAAATTGGTGATGGCAGCATTGACTTGCAGCGGCTGCACAGCTACATCTATTGACTCTGAGTTTGTCATTTGTGAGGGTCTCCTTTAATTTTGCAGTGCTAGAAGCATTCGGCTGGACTATCTGTTATCCAGGAGCGTCTCAGCCTGTATCTGACGAGGAGTAGATTTCCACGTAAGAGTTTGCCGGCCGCTCAGATAGGCGAACAATCCGAGAACCAGGGCAAAATTCATCGAACAAAAATACAAAGGCAGGGAGAGCAGTCGTGCCGGCTTTTTTCCTTGCTTCTTGAACCAGTATCCCAGGAGCGCCATCCAATAGAAGATGCACTGCGCCGCCGCCAACGTAACAAATTCGGGCCGTGGAATCATCGCAATATTGGAGAAAAAGACAACCAGGAGAAAAATCGGAACAAGCCAGCGAAGCACTCGATGGGAGAAAAACGCGAATGCCAAAAAGCCTTTGAACGGATTGAGGTATTCGAGGTTTCCAAACAGTGTTTGATAGTTGCCGGCGCTGATACGAACCCTGCGGGCAAATTGGGCCGAGAATGTTGGAGCGATCTCCTCAACCGCGACTGCTTCCGGATCATATACAACACGATAACCCTTGAATCGGATTTCCATTGGAATCTGGAAATCTTCAACGATAGATTGCTTCTTCGGATGGAACAGTGAACGGCGCACGGCAAGCACGCCGCCGTTTCCACCCAGGGAGCAGTTCAGCCGGCTTTCGAGGAGCTTCACGGCTGATTCATATCGCCAATAAACAGACTCTGCACCGGGGTCTGTGCCGGGTGCAACCACCCGAATCTCCTCTCCACTCACCGCGCCCACCCTGGGATCAGCAAAGTGGCGTACCAGATTGCGAATGCAATTGCGCTCCATCATGGTATTGGCGTCTGTAAACACCAGGACTTCCGCCGAGGTACGCTGCGCAAGGTCGCAGAGCACCGCCAACTTCCCCCGCCGGGAACGGAATTGAAAGACATTCAACCGGCTGGATTCGATCTCGCCCAAAATCTTGGCGGTGGAGTCGGTGGGCGCATCAAGTCCCACGAGGACTTCCAGGCGTTCTGCTGGATAGTCAATTTCCAAGGTGTTCTTCACCTTCGCTTGAATCACGGCTTCTTCGTTATAAGCAGATATCAAGAGCGCCACCCGAGAAGCAGTACCCGTCTCACGCGGAGAACGGCGGTTGCCTCGGCCAATCAAGTATAAAAAGTCTGACTTTGCCTGAGAGAGCACTGACAGAATGAAGAGCAAGAGTGGATAGCCGGCGTAGTGATAGGCTATCGCGACCAAGCAGATCCAAAAGCTCACTTCCCAAATCGGTGTCTTCATTATTATTAGCTCTCCTGCGCGACAAGCACCTGCGACTCTAAAACAAAATTGCCTTTCGGCGTCAGCGATAAAGTCTGCATTGTCCGGGCGGCATGTTGAGTTCCGACGGCAATGGCTACGGGATAAAAAATGTAGTATTCGTAGGCAAGATGGGCAAAAAATGCTCCAAACACAAATGACAACAGGCTCGCGAGCGTGGCACGCGCCATTAGGCTTAGCTCTCGGCCTTCGCTTCCTTTGGAAAACGCACCGCTGATTCTTTTCATGTTGAGTAAAGCAGTGGCCAAAAGTCCAATAAATAACAGCAACGCCGGAATCCCTGCTTCGGAAGAAATCTGGGTAAAGGTATTATGTGTCCCCATCCATGCACTGGGCTGGCCAAGGTAGTTCCCACTGGCGACTTCGAAATTCCCGAGACCTAACCCAAAGATTGGATGCTCCAAGGTGTACTGAATTGACCGGCTTAATACCGCCAAGCGGTCTTCTGTGGATTCCTCCGCCGACGCAGCTACCTGGTCTGTGTAAATATCGGGGCCGTTCCACATAGTCCCCAGCCGTTGCCAAAAAACCTGGGGCGCCAGGATGACAGCAAGTACCAGGGTCAAAGCGATTCCAACTCCAATCATCTTGCCGCGAGAGCTGCCGCGCAAAACAAGAAGTGATGTCAACGCTATGGACAACACGACATTCAAAAGCCCTCCCCGTGAGGCCGTCAGCACTACCATCCATAACATCAAAAAAAATGTCGCAGCCAGCAAACCTGTCTTCCAAAGAGAACGGTGGACAACAAATATTGCGGCGATATAAGGGATCGTGATAGCAGCAGCAATGCCGAGGAAATTCCAGCCAAGCATTCCCTGATTGACTCCGAGCATGCGCCCCCCAACCCAGACAACTCTGGAAGATTGGATGATGGAGAAGCTTGTAACGAAAAGTTCACTAAGGATAATCGCCCAAAGAACCCTGCGAATTCGTTCGAGCGTGACCAGCGTCTGGGTCAATAGAAAGAAGATGAAGAGCGTCTTCAACCAGACATTGATGAGGATCTGAAAACTTCCTCCTCTCCAAAAAGCAAAAGGCATGCCTGCGATATACCACCCGGTGAGTAGAAGGACAATCTGAAGCTCCCGGCTCCAAAGTAGACGGGTATTGCCCGAGAGCAGAGCTCCAAGATATGCCAGGCCGCTGCACAAACCGAAAACGAACGTCAGGTGAAGCTGGCCCAACAATGGAAATATGTCCTCAGGCCGTGCATAAACGGAAATCGTGAAAAGCCACAGGAAGAAGAACCCTGCCTTGGCCCTTTGACCACGAACATGTGGACGAACGAAGTTCTGTTTCGAAACTGATTCGTTGACCGGGAGCAAACTCTCTTCGCTCACAGATTCAAGCATGTTGCCTTATCTTTCTATGCGACACTGGTTCGCTTTCGAGAACACATCTCTTGCTCCAGGATCTCTTCCATCTTTGCCACAACCACATCCCAACCATACTTGCTGACTACTTCTTCGCGGGCCGCCTTTCCCATTGAAGTTCGAAGAGATACGCTCTTGAGAAGCTCGACCACTGCCTGAGCAAAGTCTTTAGGCCGCTCGGCAATGCGAATTTCACGACCATCACGAAACGGCAGACCCTCGGCGCCGATCGGCGTTGAAACCACAGCTTTCGCCATGGCCATTGCTTCCGGAATCTTGATGCGTGTTCCTCCGCCAACTCGAAGTGGAACCACCACGACTTCGGCTTGGGAAAGATAAGGGCGAACATCCGGAACCAGACCGGTGATTTCTACGGCACGCTCCCTGGCAGCGATTGCGCGCAGGCGCGAGGAGGCGCCTCGACCGACTATGGCAAGACTGGCACTTGGCACTGCCTGGCGGATTCGTGGATATATTTCACGCAGAAACCACACGATGCCATCTTCATTAGGGTCCCAATCCATCGAGCCCACGAAGACTAAGCGGCCGGGCTGTGGATGATGTTGCTGATGGTCATCAGCCGGGCGGAAGAAATCTGTGTCTACGCCCGTTGGAAGCGTGGAAACGCGTTTGACTGCGAATTCATTTTGTATGGCTTGCTGATCATCTTTCGATACTGCGATTACGTGGTCAAACGATCGGCATACTTTAGCTTCAATTTTTTGCGTTTTTCTCCACTCTGTGCCAAATACCAATTTCCGCAAAGGATGTTTTTCCGCCACCCATTTTCGTTTCCGCAACAAGAACTCGACATTGTGTTCGAATACCACCCTCGGCCTGAAGCTGAATTCCAATAGAGGTACGGCCGTATGCAGGAAGTCGCAGAAAACCAGATCGAAGTGCTGGCAAGCTGTCAGCTTTTCCACTGCCGAACGAAAGTGCGGACGATTACACTTTGCCAGGAAGTACGGCAGTGGATTGAATTGGTTCGCGAGGACTTCTGTGTAGAACGCTCGCGAGTGCTTCTTTGCCTCGCGCCAGAACACTGGTGTGTAGCTTGCGAAGATCTGCCTCATTTCTGTGATGGCTGCGATATCGTAGGCCGGGTCGGCAAAAGAAACAGCGTGAATTTCCGCTCTCTTTGCTAAACGTGCAAAGATATTCAGAGAGCGTATCTTTCCGCCCGTATCCGCCGGAAAAAGCGGTCTCGGTAGTGTTAGCAGAAATTTCATCACTTATGGGATCAACGATGCTAGAGAAGCGGCCACAGCTCAATCACGCAATTTCATGCGCACAGGACGGCCTCGTTACCTTCAAGTGTCTGCGGGCCGAGCACGCTACTGTCGCGGTCGAGAAAGATGCGGCTCCATAGTTCAAAATTGAGGAGCCGCCAGCAGCTTTCCGTAGCGCCGGAATCGCCACCCCGATGAGCATTGAGTAGACGCTGCACATAGGCGGGCTGGATTAGCCCTCGCTCGGCCATCCGTCCATCCGTGAGAATCGCGGATAGCTTGCCGAACAACTGATTCCGCAACCATGGACGAATTGGCGTGGGAAAGCCTTTCTTGTTACGTCGCAGGACTTCGACAGGCAGCCGGTTGGCCATCACCCGACGCAGTAAATACTTCCCCGAAAATGAGCGTATCTTGTGACGGGCGGGAATACGAGATGCAAACTCCACAAGCTTGTGGTCCAAGAATGGGACGCGGCTTTCAATCGAGGCGGCCATACTCATCTGGTCCTGCTTCATGAGAAGTTCGACCAAATAAGTCTTGATATCGAGGTAAAGAAGCCGATTCAACAAATTTCCATTGGATCCCCTGGCCGGAAAGAACCGCATTGAATTCGCATATGCATCTACTTCGTAGAGTTCATTCATGAGTTGGCTGCTCAACAGTTGCGGCTGTTGGTCTTGTGGAAACACGGAATAAAAATTGTCAAAGTAGATTTTTTCGAAAGTGTGTGGATAGTAGAGAAAAGAGTGCCGCAGTTTTCGCAGCACCCAATCGGGAACAAGTCCGGAATCCAGTGCATTCTTTGCAAGCTGCCGGATGGGCTGCGGGACGAACTTTCTGTAAAGCGGTCCGTTGCGCAGATTCCAGAGCGTGACGCGGTATTTCAGGTAGCCGGCCAGAACCTCGTCTGCGCCCTCGCCGGTGAGCACAACTTTGACTTTCTCTTTGGCAAGACGAGAAACGTGAAAGAGAGCGATGCTCGACGGCCACACTACCGGCTCATCTTCGTGCCAAATCACTTGTGGCAAGCTGGCAAAGAAATCCTCGGGACCAAGTATTACTTCGTTGTGTTCTGCCCTGATATGTTCCGCAACCTGTCGCGCATAGGGCAGCTCGTTATATTGGTCTTCAGCATATCCCACCGAAAATGTCTGGATGGAGTCCTTTCGAAGAGCCGCCATCTCTGCAGCGATCGAACTTGAGTCGAGCCCTCCGCTCAAGAAGACCCCCAGCGGAACATCACTCCTGAGATGAATCCGAACTGCCTCGCTAAACAGGTCACGAAACTGTGCGATATAATCCGCTTCGCTCAGCGGATATTCTGGTGCTGATACATCGAGATCCCAATATTGTGTGATCCTGGGTTCTGTATCGCCTCGTTCCAGATCAATGACTAAGTGGTGTCCGGGTAAGAGTTTGCGTACGTCATCGAACAGTGTTTCTTCCGAAGAGATGTAACCGAAGGCGAAGAATTCGGGAAGAGCGCGCCGATTGAGTTCGGGCTTGAAGCCAGGGAGTTCGATGAGCGCCTTGATTTCCGAGGCGAAGGCGAAACGGTCTCCAGCGATTGCATAATAAAACGGCTTGATCCCCACGCGGTCCCGGGCACAGAACAGTCTTTTGCGGCGTGTGTCCCAAATTGCAAATGCAAACATGCCACGCAAATAATCAACACAATGGTCTCCATATTCTTCGTACAGGTGCACAATCGTTTCTGTGTCGCTATGGGTGGCATAGCGGTGGCCGCGCTGTTCGAGCATCGGACGAAGCTCGGGCGAGTTATAGATTTCACCATTAAAGACAATCCAGACAGTGCCGTCTTCATTGCTCATGGGCTGTTGTCCACCAGCCACATCAACAATGCTCAACCGGCGGAACCCCAGCGCCGCCGCACCAGAGATCAAGCTGCCTTGGTCGTCAGGCCCGCGGTGACGGAGCACATTTGACATCGCCCGCAGGTTTTGTTCTGGAACTCTGCGACCTCGTAAATCAACAATTCCACAGATACCGCACATGGTTCTATTTTCTTTTCTCTGAATTTCGATTTATTAAAAAGTTGGATTGGCGTTAGCCAGCTTCAAACGATCATGAATGCCAGAGAACCGCCAGGAATGGCGTAGATGCTGTGTTCTTTTGAAAATTCCACGAGCCAGCGCGAGACACCATTCACCCCGGTTCTGCCAAAATCATGCCACGCAATTACGCTTCCCTTGTGGCAGCATTGCATCGCATTCAAGGTGTCGGAGCGGACATACTGATACGAATGCGCGCCATCAATGAAGAACAAATCAATCTTCTGGTGGTAAGGTGAAAAATCAAACGATGCGCTATCGTGAAACAACGGTGTAATTTTACGTGCTTCCGGTGTGCCGTCAAAAATGTATCTGCGGTCGCGGTGAGAGGCTTCAATGTGCCAGTCATCCACTAAAGTCGTTTGCAACTGTGGATCTATCTGATTCTCAGGAAGGTCGAGGGTATAGATTTTCGCATCTGCAGCAGAGTTAAGCGCTAAATGATAGGTGGTATATCCTCGAAGCGTCCCGATCTCAAAAATTGTTTTTGGGTTGAGGTGTCTGCAAAGAAGGCACAGGCTGACGATATCAGCGGTGTATGAAGCAACTGGGCCAAACCACGAATCTTCTGCCAATCCAGCGAGAACCAAGGGGGTTGCGTTATTGGAAGGCAGTACTTCCCAGATATTTTTCTGCGGCAGCTTTCTGTTTTCTGCGAGAGTCTTATATAAGAACAAGGTTTCACTAGCGTAATACACCATGTCTCTTGGCTTGGAGAGCAAGCGAAGTGACATCGCATTTCCTCCGATAACCAAGTTTCGGAATCCCAAGAGCGAGGTTCTTAGATATTTTGCAGATCGCATCGGTAATCGCGGACTATCTTAGTTGAAACGCCGCCATTTCATTCTGTGCCAGACTCGATGCTTGCACATCGTTGAGCCATTCGTCCCGTACGACAGGCACTTTGGAAGTAAGAATCCGCCGGCCATCCATCTCAAAATAACTTCCATCACAAATGACAAACCGGCAGAGGTCGGTTCTCGAGCTGGTCGAGCAAAACAAAAACCGCGCATCGCTTGCCCATCGTCCAACTTGCCAACTCCCGGCCTCGTCCGCGAAAAACAGGTAGTCGGTGGAACTGCCCACTGAGTACTGATAGGCCCGAACAGACACGCCTTTATGTCTTGATTCAAATGAACTGAGGCGACCCAGAAGTGCATTGGTCCGCGAAAGGGGGATCAGCAGTGTTGCGAACTCTGCAGGCAGACGCTTTCGAGTGCTGAATCGAAGAACTGGAGAAAATTCTTTCCTTCCGTATACCGGCGAATGCCAACCCTGGGATATCTCCTGTGAACTATCTTGATTCGCTGTGGATAGCAGAGCGAGTGCCACTTTTTTGCTCCCCAAGAACGTGACGCCTCCCGGAATTGTGGACAGTGAGCCTGGCGCAAAGTGCCAGGAAACATCAAGCTGATGTACCCCAGCGCCTTCAAGAACATCGCGAATTAACCAGAAACACGGCTTCAGGTAGAAAACATAACGACGATGTTGAACCGGCTCTTTCAACCGGCTGTAACCGGTGTGCGAGCCAGCAAAAAAGTCAAAGGTCTTCCTGGTCACCCAGCGATTTACAGTCGTATCAGGCTGCCCCTGCCATCCAAATGGCCCGGCAGGCTCGGTCTGGCTCAAGCCGTCAACCTGTACCGTGTTGTGACTGGCCGTTCCGCGAAACCGGTTTCGCTCGCCAGCAGAATCCACGTAAACGAACGTTCCAGGATCAGTTAACAATGATTGTTCTCCCATAGTTACCTGCACACTCAGGGCATCTGCATGACTGTGTCCGGCTCGGCCAGCCCCTTGAGGGCCGGCATCAATCATGAGCTGATGTGCTGCGGGTTTTGAGCTGGACATCACGTAAATTCCACTGGATTCCAAAGCAAATGAAGTCACTGCCGGCTGCAGAGATAACAGTTTTTCAAATTGCTTTGCACTTCCTGCCCCAAGCAACCAGACAGTTTCTTCGCGAATCCCTCCAGCAACTGTTTTAAAATCCGCGCGATTGAACAGCACTGCTCCGCTAGCAAGTGGATCACCCAGATGTTCAATACCGTTGCGTTGCGGGTCAAATACACGTCCGCCATCATCATCTCCGAGCCGGGGAAGAGGCCCTGCCTTGCCCAGGACGCAAAGAACCTCCAGCATTTTTTCAATGGTGTGGTCAAACGCAGCTGGAATTGAAATCCCATTTGCATGGGCGAGCATTCGTGCGTGAAGAAAGAAGTCAAGAGCGTAGACATGATAATAGATGGATTGTTCAAAGTGCATGCCATCCGGCCGCACTTGACGATCAGTTGCGCTTAAGACAATTTCCCATCCAAGCTCTTGCCAGCCTTGAGCTAATGGAGACCCGGAACACAAAGTGCCGATAAAAAAGAGTCCTACTCCTTCACCCAGCAGGTGTGTATTCGGTGAGAAATAAGTGGAAAGAAATCGTTCGATGTGGCGAGCATTCAACATCAGCGCTCGCCAGAGATCGGCATGGAATCGTTTTGGAACTACTGAACAACCATTGAGTAAATGCCAGACCCAAAGCCAGGAAAGGCTGCGGAACGCGACCTCCAGACTGCTGGCCCAATTGATTCCAATAGCATATGAATTCTGCTCCTGCCAGTGATACCACTGCCGGAACAGTTCCTGCGCATACCGAGTTTCTCCGGTCAAGCGATAGGCTTTGGCAAGCATCACCAGGTGCTGGTGCCGATTGAGTTCCCAAGTGACCTTGGCATCGCCCACCTGATTAAAATCGAGAAAGCTGATCTGAAACCAAGGAAGGCGAGGAGCGCGTTTGCCATGCACGGCATCGAGATGCCAATCAATCTCCTCTCCGTAATCCAAGCCTTCGTACCCGAGGAGATCGAAGCGATGCTGGCAGATCCGCTCCGTTCGTTCGACGATTTCTTCTACCACCTCCGGACATTGTTCACGAAGGTAGTCAACAATCTGTGGAACCTCTTCACGCTCGAAGAAGAAGCGGCCGGAACGTTCTGGCCAGGGCTTGCAGTCGCCCCCGACGAAATCAACACCAATTCGACTCAACACAAGATCGTAACGCTTCGCCAATTCCTGGCAGGAACGAACGCGTAGTTCTTTCCAGCCCATGCCCGCCAGTCGCTTGCCGCGCTCGAGCCAGCGATTGTTAACCGGCATGAACCACTTCCCTTCTGGTTTTTCTTGTTTCCCACATTGATTCCGCAAGTAACCAATCAACGGTTCGTGCAATATTATCTTCAGCGTCTTGGAGCCGTGTCTGTCCCTTTAGCTCTCTGTACCGTTCTGTCACATCAACAAGCTTTGCGCATAAATCCGCAGCATCCTCTTCACGGTATGTAATTACGTTCAGAGGACGATGGCCGTTCTCGCTGGCCACAACTGGTACGCCAAGAGCGAGCGCTTCAAGTACAGAGGCGGAGACACCATCGCACACCGGGGTTCGGATATATGTTGAGCTTCGCGTCAGTAAGGTCAAGAACTCGTCATGGGTCAGGTTCCCCAGCAGAAGCAGGCTCGAGCGCTCGTCCGCCGGCCAGTTGTTCACGAATTCTTTGGCCGCGGGTAGTTCTTTGGAAGGAAAGCCGAGCCAAATGAATCCTGCCTGAGGATAAGCTTTCCGGAATTGGAACATTGCCTCCCTCAATATAGGAAGCCGATACTCCGGACGAAATGAAACGTAACAGAAAAACACAGGATGGTGAGTTTTCAGAAAAACTTCGGTTTCTTGGACAAGCGGCATTCTTTTAAAATCGAGATGTTGGGCAGAAAAGCCTGGAATCGCGGCGACACGTTCCGGGTCAATGCCGTAGCGCTCAATTGCCTGTTTAACAGGCAGGCTGTTGCATGAAATTTGCCCCGACAATCGAAAGAGCGCCCGATAAGCCCAATGCAGCCAGAACTCTTCGGATCGAGGAAAGTATCTCTGCTTCAAACCTCCACGCCAGCTCAGAGCTATAGGGCGGTCAGCGAACCGGCCTACCAAAGCAGCGAGGAAGGCCAATATATAGCCCGTCTTCGACTGGCCGTTGACGTGCACTTGAAAACGATAACCCTTTGAGGCAAACCGCATGAGCTTATATAAATAATCGAAGCCATTCTGAACATCTACATACTCACTGCTTTTCTTCGTATGGCTTTCATTAAGATTAAGAACATCACAAACGTTTCCACGGCGACGAATTTCTTCGACGAGTAACTTTGTCTGCATGGCCCAACCACAAACCGGAGGTGGATAGTTACCAACTTGGAGAATCTTCGGTCGCGAGCACCTTTCGATCATGCGATCTGGGTAGTTCCCAGTTGTATTCAAAGCGAGGAGCCGCGAGTCGTTGCGAAGCCGGCCTGCTTCTTCTTCAATTTTGGCTAAGCGCATATTGAGATACGCAGAATCCAGAGGGTCAGTTAGCTGCGTTGTTGCTGATACCAGAGCAAGATGAGATCGGCGCGGCGGCCAACGCCGAATTTTGTCAGAACGTTAGAAACATGGAATTTCACTGTGCGCTCGGAGATATCCAGTTTGGCGGCGATCTCCTTGTTTGACAAATTCTCGAGCATCCGGTCCAGCACTTGCGTCTCGCGTGCGCTTAGTTGTGCAGACCAGTTTGAGGTTTGTTTTTTGTGACCGGCGCGAACGATCGAATCTACAAAACTCGAGAGCAGCGCCCGGGGCACCCAGAAGCCTCCCGTCGCTACTGCTTGCAGCGCACGCGGCAACTGATCGTGGGCGTCTGCGTAGCGCAATAGTCCTTTGACTCCAAGGGCCAAAAGTGCGAACGCATTGTTTTCGTCGAACTTTTCCACCACAACGAGCAAGTGCGATTCGGGATAGCGTCTCTGAATCGCTGCCACGAGCGACTCAGCGGCAGGGCGCGGGGCATGAGCATCAATCACATATACTTTTGCCCGCGGAATATGTGCTTGCTCCGGTTCTGTCGCACCGAGGGGGCCTAGTTGATAGGTCTTGAGATGAACCCCGGATTTGGCGAGCAATCGTTGGAATTCCCCAAGCACCAGTGGGTGCCACGATAGCAGGCATACCTTCAAGCTATGTTGTCGAGCAGCTCGATGCACCATGGATTTTGCCGAGAAAAGGCAAACTACATTTCAATGGAACGATAGCACAGTATATTTTCTAATCGTAGGAAGACCTCCTGATAAAAGTTGGGCGTAATGCCTTGGATAATAGGTCGAGCAGCAGCTACTTTTACCCGAATCAGACCTGATTTGTGGACAGGTAGTTCTACCTGACCTTCATTAAGGCTTTTGACCAGCTGTTTTTCCTTCTCTTCGGAAATACACTATCTCTCGATAACACACTCTGTTGATGCTTAGCATTCCCGAAATAGGCTGAGGCATAGCCGAAACCGGTACTTTATTGCTTCAAGAGAAGACTAAGAACAACTGGGAAAACGTAGTCAATGTTTCTTCGCAAAGGCGATCAATGACTGCCGGGTACTAGCTGGGGAAGAAGCAGGCCAATGTAGGGAGGCCGTCTGTTGAGAAATCCATGTTTTGTACGCAACTTTATTTTTGTTCTTTCCATTACTACCACGATTGTAATTGTCCTGAGTACTGGCCGTGCTTCCGGAGTATCACTACCTTTTAACTCGACTTCCGGCTTCAGCGCCGCTGTGGCCGTTGCTGTTGCTCCCCAGAGTGCCGATGGTCTCTCTCGCACCCTGGTGGCCACCACTAGTATTGCGGCTGCCAACTCCCCCATTTCCATGAGACCGTGGGCACGCACGCGCCGACTTCTTCTTAGCCCGGCTTCGCTGGATTTTGCGAGCGTTGCTGTGAGTACTACCTCGGCAAAATCGGTCATGGTGGTTAACAACACCAGGACAAGTGTGACAATTTCGCAGGCAAACGTAACCGGCGCGGTTTACAGCGTAACAGGAATCAATCTCCCATTGACGTTAGCGGCTAAAGCAACCACTTCATTTACGGTACATTTTGCACCATCAACAACCGGTACTGTTAAAGGCTCCGTATCACTGGTCAGCAATGCCTCTGGTTCTCCGAATAACTTACCTTTGACCGGCACAGGCGCCGCCGCACCACTGGCACAACTCACTGCGAGCCCAACAAGCCAGAACTTCGGCAACGTCAAGGATGGAACCAACGGCACAAACCCCGGGATGGTGAGTAACACTGGAAATGTGAGCATAACGATTTCGCAGATCAATATCATCAATACTTCGGGTCCCGGATTCAGTGTCACCGGCATCAGTGCCCCGCTGACTCTTGTTCCGGGACAAAACGCAAGTTACACAGCGAAATTTGCGCCTTCGTCACCAGGCAGCGTCTCCGGGCAGATTTCTTTTGTCAGTAATGCCTCGAACAATCCTTTAGTTTCGATGGCCGGTACAGGCTTCATTACACAACTGAATGCTGCGCCGGGTTCACTTAGCTTTGGAAATGTTACCGTCGGACTTACGGGTACTTTGCCGGGAACGATTACTGCTTCAGGAGGAAGTGTAACCGTATCTTCCGCAACCGTCACCGGGAGCGGTTATTCTTTGCACGGTCTCACATTCCCGTTGACGCTTACAGCAGGACAAAGTATGCCGTTTACTGTGGTATTTGCACCCACTAGCGCCGGAAGTCCAAGCGGTCAGATTAGCTTCGTGAGCGACGCCTCGATCTCTGCTACCCCTGTTTCCCTGTCTGGGACAGGAGTAACACCGACTCCTGGCAAGATCTGCGGTCAGCAAGACGATGGCCTGATTCATCTTCCCCCCAGTTACAGTTGCGGTCTGCTGCCCTGTGGAAACAATCCCTTTCCGCCGCCTGCCAAGGGAGCCTCGTATGTTGACCCTCAGTATGGATGCACCGTCGAGCGTTTGACCGACGCCGTGGGCGATCGTCTTGGCACCGCCGCGCATCATAACTACGGTACTGTCAACGCCATCAATGCTAACGATGCTTACGTGATGATTAACCTGGAGGACGGCAGCAAGGAAATCGTTGATACCACCGGCGCGGTCATTGTTCCTGTCCCCAACATGCCACAAGATAACGCTCAGCAAGTACCGTGGGACATCTCGATTCCCACTCGTTTCTACTTTACGACGAGTGCGTCTATCGAGCGCGCCGATATCACTGGACTTCCCGGCTGCGCTTCTGCCCATAATTGCACCGTTACCTCTACTCTGCTCCACAACTTCAGTGGTTTGTATTCGAGTGTTCAGATTCCCGACCAGGAAGATATCTCCGATGATGGCGACCACATCTGGTTGGTTGGCGATACGAAAGCGTTCCTTTACACCATCAGCACGAACGCCGTGGGTCCCGCAATGAACGTTGGCACCAAAGATAGCGGCAACGGTTGGCACAAGATCCAGATCATGCCCTCGAATCGGATGCTGATGACCTGGAGCCCCAATGGTGCGGGTCCTGGTGCCGGCCAAGAGATTTACAACACTGATTCCACGCTCAATTGGCATATGTTTGACAATACTATCCACACCGATTGCGGAAAAGATTTGAGCGGCAATGAAGTATGCGTTGTTGCCCGCATTCCCGATACGGGAGGAGGAATAACCGGAGCCGGTGCCTGTCCTACCTGGACGGGAAGCCAGGATGGCGGAATTGACATAATCAACATGTCATCGCACAAGCCTCAATGTTTGGTGGATGCCAACTGGGCAGATACCGAAGTTAGCTTCCGTGATGGCAACGCCGGCGCAGGCTGGGTTTTTGTAACTTTCTTCAAGTCGGGAAGCTGCCCAACGTACTCCTGCTTCGATACTACAGCACTCTCACGTCTAGATCCTTCCTGGACTTTAAACTGGGTGCATTTCGCGGAAGAAGGCATACTGGTTCGCATTGACAACAATAACGGCAACACGAACAAATATCGCCTGTTCCACACTCGCTCACGTTCATCGGAATACTACTGGGCGATCCCGCGTGGTTCCATCAGTCGTGATGGAAAGTATGTTGTATTCGACAGCAACTTTGATATTCCAAACAGCGGACTACCGAATTACACCGACGTATATTTGGTTAAGACCCAATAGCAAGCTTACTGTCATGGGCGTCGCACTTATGAAACTGCAACTTCGAGATGGCCTCGGCCGGCTTGGAAAGAAGATTCCTCGGCCGAGGCTGTCTTGTCGTTCCTGGCATCGGTATTTACGGAACGACCGGGACGAAAACCTAGATCAATGATGACCTGATCCGGTCCGAGCGCAGTCAAAATCTCTTCTATTTCGTCTGTGGGCTTGGTCCCGATGACGACAACTTCCGATCCCTTAACTACCTCCTCTAAATCCGTGGTGAGCAGTGCACCGATGTGCGGAATCTCTTCTGCGATGAATTGGCGATTGGAACCCACGAGGCGTCCAAGAGAAACATCCCGGTCCCAGATTTTAATCTGTCGGCCTTCGCCGAGGAGCCGTTTGATCAGTTGCACCGAAGGGCTTTCTCGCAGATCATCTGTACCGGGTTTGAAACTGAGGCCGAGAATTCCGATTTTCTTCCGTTTCGTCGCCAGCACTGCTTCAACAGCCCGTTCCAGGTGGGCCTGATTGCTCAACATGATGGCTCTCAACAAAGGCAGATTCAAGTCAAGTTGCTTCGCGCAGTAAGTGAGTGCACGAAGATCTTTCGGCAAGCACGATCCCCCAAAGGCAAAACCAGGCTTCAGGTAGGCCGTGGACACATTAAGTCTTGTATCCGACGTGAAAATCTCCATGACCGCCCGCTCGTCTACATCAAGCTGCTGGCATAACGTTCCGATCTCATTTGCAAAAGTGACTTTCGAGGCGTGGAACGCATTGCAGGCATATTTCACCATCTCTGCCACACCTAACGACGTCTCAAAAATTTGCCCCGAGATTCCCTGATAAAGCTCCCGTAACGGAAAAAGATGAGCAGGATCGTCAGCTCCCAGAACGGTAATTGCGGGATCTAAGAAATCAGAGACTGCACACCCTTCACGGGTAAATTCCGGATTGGCGCATACGGCAAAATCAGCCCCTGCACGCTTTCGGCTGGCAGCTTCGATTGTCGGAATGACCAAGGACTTCGCCGTTCCCGGTAACACGGTACTGCGGAGCACAACCCAGTGGAATTCTTTTTTAAATCGCAGTGCTTTACCAACTTCCTCACAGCTTCGCTCAACGCTGCTCAAATCCAAACGGCCATTGTGCAAGCTGGGTGTGCCCACGCACAGAAATGAAATTTCTGATTGGTCTACGGCAGAAATTGGGTCAGTCGTCGCATGTAATCGGCAGGCCTTGCGGCCCTCTGCAACCAATTGATCGAGTCCCGGTTCCAGCACTGGGGCCTGGCCCGACTCCAACATCCTGACCTTAGCAGGATTAACATCTATACCGATCACCTTGTGGCCCGCGTGTGCCACGCAAGCTGCAGTCACAGCACCAACATATCCCAAGCCGAATACACTAACGCGCTTCATAAGAGATAATTCCCTTTCAATAGTGAAATGAACTGGGCGATACGACCTAGCAAGTGGGGGTACCCTGATAGAGCTGCTCAAGTTCGGTAATGAGACGGCTAAAGCCGAAACGCGTTCGCATTTGCTCTTGCCCAACCCGCGCTAACCTCATCGCCAGGAGTGGATCTCGGAGTATGCGTAGAATCGCTGCAGCAAGCGCCTGAGGGTTCTGCGGTGGAACCAGCAAACCGTTAATTCCATGGTTGATAATTTCACGGGCTCCGCCTACACAAGTGGCAACTACGGGGAGACCAGACGCCATTGCTTCCAGAAGAGCATTTGGCAATGCCTCTGCCTCTGAGGGTAAGACCGAAAGATAACAACACGCCAACAATTCGGGAATGTCTTTGCGACTGCCAAGAAATAAAACATTCTTCTCGAGTCCTGCTTCTCTTACAAGCTGTTCTAATTTGGATCGTTCTTGCCCGTCGCCAATCAGAAGAAAAACCGTTTCCGGCAATACGCGGCAAACACTGCTTGCTGCCGAGATCACATGAGTATGGCCTTTGACCGGACCGTACATGTTGGCTACAACAGCGATGAGCTTGGATCGGCTCCCGATACCCGGCAACAATTTTTCCCTGCTTCCTCGGGTCTGGGCAAATCGTTCGACGTCCACACCGTTGTAAATGACGCGAATTTTTTCTGGAGACAAGCCCTCCGATCTCGTGAGCAGTTCACGCACAGAGCTGGAATTCACTACGACGCGGGTTGAGAGGCGATAGACCATACGAATTACTTTATTGCGCCAAGGTCTATGCCAGTCCAGATCTGCCAGGTAGCGACGGCTGGAAATGATGACCGGCGTACGCGCCAGCCAAGCGGCTGGAACCCCTAGCAGGTTTGCCCATAAATCGTGCGCGTGAAGTACGTGAAATTTTTGCCGATGCAGAAACATGGTCAGGCGCAGCAATTGGTAAAACCCGCTGAGCGACAAAAGCGTCTTTGCCTTGCGAAACTCGACGATTGAAATACCCGCCTGTTGCAAGAATTCAAGCAAGGGGCCTTCTGCTCGAAGGCAGCCTACGATCACATGATGGCCAGCTAAGTGCAGGCGAAGCGCGGCTTGCGCCATCTGCGTTTCAGTACCGCCCACGTTCAATGTATCAACCAAATAAAGCACACGTCTGCGGGCGCCACCCAATGGCTGCTTAGAAACCGAAAGAGTCGGCCGGATATCGGCTGGCCTTGGGAAGGCTAATACGTTGTCTGCAGCAACAACGGCTGGACGTGTGCTGAATGTAATGGACATGAGTTGCTTAGAAAATCGGTGCGCTTTAAAACAGTTTTGTCAGAAAGACTGACTACAGAGAATCTTTCACGGGCTTAGCCCAACCCTTCATGGTTGGCTGTTGTCAGTGCGCTGTGGCTGCTGGCGTAGTAGAACAATGGGTGAGAACCGGAGTTTGGAGCTGCTTCTGTTCCAGATGTTGATTGTTCCAAACAGCAGCCGTCGCGCTTGTCTGGGTTGCAGGCTCCAGAAAATTGCGGTGCCAAAGTTCAAAAATAAGCAAATGCCAAAGCTCCCATGAGCGGTCTCGAATTCCCTGCCGATGTTCGAGCAGCCGGCGTTTTATTTCGTTCCCATTGAAATACCCACGCTGCAGCGTCTTAGGTTCGAGCAGAATATCCATGAGACCTGGTTGGTGTTTCTGCCGGAACCAATGCACAAGCGGCATTGAAAAACCTTGTTTCCGGCGATACAGAACGTCACGAGGAACCCCAAGCCGCTCTGCCAGTTTTTTGAGAATGTATTTCGATTGGCCAAGACGTATCTTCCAGCGTGGTGACAATTGTGCAGCCCATTCGGCAAAGCAATGGTCCAGCAGCGGAGCCCGCACTTCCAAAGACGTCGCCATACTCATGCGGTCCACTTTGGTCAAAATATCCGCAGGCAAGTAGGTCTTCGCATCAAGATAAAGGACTTCACTCTGTGGATCAGACGCAGGTCTTTCTTCCAGATAATGTCGGAAGCGATCGTATGGCGATACTTGAGTATCAGCCCAATCCATAAAATCCTCCGTAAAAAGAGACCGCTCCCGAACACAGGCCGGCAGCAAAGAGACCTCATCCAAATAACGATCACGCAGCGGTAGAGAAAGGTTGAACAGGAACCTGCGACCGAGCCATCCGGTAGGAACTAGCGGATGAATGCGATTGCGGTACCAACGGCCCATCCCCGGAGGAAAGACGCCAAGCCGCCTGCGTCGAAGATAGGACTCATAGCGGTCATAGCCTGCAAAAAGTTCGTCACCACCGTCTCCCGCCAGGGCGACGGTCACATGCTGCCGGGCCATGCGGCAAACGTGATAAGTAGGGACGATTGAAGAATCACCAAAGGGCTCTTCAAGCAAGCGCGTTAACTCATTAAGAGTCTGTTCGATATTGGGCTCGACAAACAATTCATGGTGTTCGGTGTCAAAGTGTCGCGCGACCGTGCGGGCATGGTCTGCTTCGTTGAAGTCCTGACTGGAAAAGCCAATCGAAAATGTCTTGACTCTGCGCGAACTCGCGCGGGCCATCATGGCGACGACAGTTGAAGAATCCACGCCTCCACTGAGCAATGCGCCCAGAGGCACATCGCTCATCAGACGAATCCGCACTGCCTCATTGAGCCGATGCTCGAGTTCTTCCAGGCATTGCTCTTCCGATTTGGGCTCATAGGTGCCATAAGCGGGTAAGTTCCAATACTGGCGCACTCTGATTTCGCCGTCAGCAAATTCAAGCAGATGCCCTGGAGGCAGCTTCTGGATTTGAGTAAAAGCAGTCAGAGGATCTGGGATATAGCCAAAGTAGAAAAAGTTGAGCAATCCTTGCGGATTAAGGTCAACAAGTTCGGGAGCGCCAGCCAGCAACGCCTTGATTTCAGAGCCAAACAGCAGCCGCCCTTCGCTTAGCCCGTAATGTAGCGGCTTCTTGCCAAAGCGATCACGTGCAAGCAACAGGCGCTGCTGTTTTTCATCCCAGAGTGCAAATGCAAACATTCCACGCAAGCTGTGCACGCAATCGGCCCCGTAGTCTTCATATAAGTGAACAATCACCTCCGTATCGGAGTTCGTATAAAAACGGTGGCCGCGAGCTTCCAGTTGCGGGCGCAATTCCGGGAAATTATAGATTTCGCCGTTGAATACTACCCAGATGGTCCGGTCTTCGTTGTGGATGGGTTGGTGGCCGGTGGATAAATCAATGATACTCAATCGTCGCATGCCCAGTCCAACGCGGCCCGATACGTAAATCCCTTCATCATCTGGCCCGCGGTGCACAATTGTTCCGCACATACGGCGAACGTCTGCAGCATCGGCCAAATAGTCATGCTGGGCGCCAACAATACCGGCTATTCCACACATAGACCCTCGCTGTTTGTTTTGCAGAAGATGTGATCAGCGGTTTGAGACATATCTACGCAGTCCGTTCAATAAACGCGAAGCGCACAGCCTTTGCTCTGCTATTTTCGGGGATTCTTGTAGTACTGCCCGTAATACTGATGACTCGTATCTTGAGATCCATTCACCACGACGCCGATCACTTTCAAATTCTCAATGCCTTCCAAGGTTTTTCCCAGCAGCTTCTTAGGTGTCTTTGCTTGTTCGACGACCAACAGTGTGCCGTCTGCCTGAGTGGCCCAAACATTGGGATCTGCTACTGCCGCCAGCGGGGGCGAATCAATAATGACCCACTCGAACCATTCCGCGACTTGAGTCAGCATTTCCGACATTCGCTGAGACTGTAAAATCTCGAGTGGTTCTCCCGTGGCTTCGCCGGGTGGCAAGTACCAAAGCGGGAATTCATTGACGCGCCGTAGAAAGTCTGTGATGTCTGCGGCCTCCTCCCACCAGTCGGTAAGACCAAGCAGATCGTGATTTCCGAAAAGATCTCTTAATCCTGACTGGCGTAAATCACCGTCAATGAGTAGTGTTCTTTGGCGTCGAGCCAAAGTGAGGGCCAAGTTGGCTGAGATCACACTTTTCCCCTCGCCCTTGAGGGTGCTGGTAATCACAAGTTTCTTGAGTTGCCGTTGCTTCCGCAAATACTCTAGACGGGCGGCCAGCATTCGGAACTTTTCAGCACCCACACCTTCTTTCTCCATCATGGCCACCAGACGAGGATTTGGAGGCACAGCGACAGAAAACTCAGGGAGCGGATTCAGTCCTTCCAGATCGCTATCCATGTCTTGCGTCACCCGTGAATATGCTGCTGTCGAATTGCGGGTCAAACCATAAAAGTTTCTATCCATTGATCAACCTCGGTAGTAAGCGAACAAAGTAATTGCTGGAATAACGGCTATGAGTGCCAAGCCGGCTATCGCTTCCAGCCGGCGATGCCAGAGCAGCTTTCTTTGTTCATTCGCTGTTTGCAGAACGGGGATCCTCGCCAGAATAGGTGCAGTCACCAGATCGCGCAGGTCTTCATCGCGACAGATGCGTGGGTCGAGAGTCTCAAGCAAAGCGGTGATCCCAAGCGCCAGGAACGCTCCCATAGCCAGACCCAACAGGCTCAATTTGAATCGGTCGGGCCAATAAGGCTTCAGCGGAAGATTGGGAGGATCAATAATGCTGAATAATTCCCCCTGTTGATGTTTCTCAAGGTTAGTGGCCATTTCCGACTGGGTCTTCTTGGCCAAAAGCGATTCATAATTGGTGCGTGATTGCTCGTGGTCCCGAGTGATGTCTGCCAATTGTTGCTCTCTTACAGGCATCAAATTCAGGCGGCTTTGGTACTCCTCGATCTGGTTTTCCAGCTTTCTTACTTCCTGCTCGCGATGCGCAATTTTGACCTTATTCGCCCTAAGCTGGCCATCAATCGGCAACATTGAAGAGGAAGTTCGAGGCTCCGCCGGATCACTTACACTCCGATTGCCGTCAATAGGCTTCGCTGGTTCGTGAGATTGAGCCTGCGTCTCTAGCTGCTTTTTCAACTTTTCTGTGGCTGCAATTTTTTCTTTGACTCGCCGTACATCAGGGTGATTTGCCGTGTAACGCGTGCTGAGATCAGCGAGTTCAGCATTAAGCCTGTCAAGCTGCTCTTCCAGAGCTGCCGGACTGACCACTTCACTATCTTGATTCCCAATTTGGCCCCGCAGGCTTTGATATTGCGGAATCAGTGATTCCAAGTAGAGCTCTTGTTGATTGGCCTCGTCGAGCGCCTCTTCTGCGGACTGCAAACGGGTCTGCAGCCCTGAGAGTATTTGTTCAGTGCTTTGCCACTGCTCCGGCAATTCTCCCAAATTTTTGGATTTAAAGTCGCGAAGGCGCTCTTCTTGTTGGGTCAAATCACGCCGGGCATCCTCCAATTGGCTTGCAAGGAATTGGGTCGTATTTTCCGACAAGCGCTGCCGGTCACGCAGGTTTTCGTCAATAAACAACGATGTCAGTTCATTCGTGACCTGCTGGGCCAGCGTCGGACTGGGTGCGGAATAAGAGATTTTGAATGCCGATAGTTCTCCCGGACGCCCCGGAGCTTGAACCAGATCAATTTTGATGTCGCGCCGCATCCTCTCTACCAAGGCGTCCGAATCCACCGGTCCCTTATCTTCCCCGTAGAGATGGAAATGGCCGATGATTTCTTGCAGTCTTGTTCGGCTCAGGATTTGTTGGGTCATGCTCTGCAACCACTGCTGAACATCCACGGCAACGTTAGCAAGTACGTAGCGCTCCGAAACTCCCTGCTGTTCGACGATGATGACAGTCTCGGAGCGGTACTTCGGGGGAATAAATCGGCCGGCTACAACCACGAATGCCCAACCCAGGAATAAAGGAAGGATGAGCCACCACCGCCGGCGGCGCGCTATCGCCCAGTAATCTTCCAATGTTCGCGAAGGTTTCGCCTGATAATGATGATCCACTTTATCTCCTTAATTTATCTTCCCAGCGGATGCTTGAGGTCGTATATCAACGACATAGAGACGCGGTTGTGATCAGCTAAATAAGTCCCCACTTGAGCGCTATTGCTAGACAGGTGTACTCGCCAATACCGAAATTCAAGGGACGTGCTCTGACTCAACATGCGGGTCAACCCGCCAGTGGCCGAAACGTAGGTGAGTGCTCGAGAAGTCCCAGAGAGCGCTTTGTTATCTTCATACGAGGCCAACAAATCCACAGTCCACTGTCGCGCGAGTTGCCGGCGAAATTCTAGCGTGGCGCCCGAGAGTTTCGCCACTCCCAACACTCCACCCCCATCGCCGATCTTCCTGTATATGCTCGCAACTATGCCCGTGTGTGCCCCACTCCAGTTGTAAGTCGCTCCCCCCGCCCAATGCCAGTTTGACCGCGATATACGTTCGCCTTCCAGCGGCAGAACCAAAAGAGGAAAGTCGTCGTGGGTGGCTGAGCGCTCAGGACCAGCAAAAACTGAGACCGTTATGTTTGGCGTGAACGAAACGGTGTCAGTATAGAAAACACTTTGTACAAGCGCTCGTGATTGACTGCTTCTAACAATCAGCCTCTGCACGTTGTAGTCGAAGCCAACCCAGGTACTGGGCGTTAGATGATGAGAATAGAAAGCATGTCCATTCATCGAACTCGTGTCCTCTAAAAATTGGAGGGGTAACTGTGTTCCTGCCGCTGAACTGTACTTGACACTGAAGAACGAGCCGCTTGCGCCGATGATAGTGTGCCGGTCTAAGGCGTAGGTTAAGTCCAAGCCTGCTTGATCGCTGGTTCTTCGGGCCGTCGGCGCTAGGATGGAATCGCTGGGGCGATCAAGGATGCCGAAACCCGGCATAAGTTCGGACTGGCGCAGACGATCAAAGGGATTCTTGCTTGTTAGAAAACTGTTACGGAGGCTGATTTCAAACCGTTTGGTCAGCCTTAACCGCAGTACTGTATCGAGCAGGTGCGAGCGTGAATCATAATTTTGCAACGGGCGACTGATGGAAAAACCCGGGCTGTAGTCCAGGCTCCACTCCAATCGAGGATGCGATAGGTTCCAGCCCAGGTGAGGCTCTATGACCGTCACAACGTTGGGCTGTTTGTGATGGTTGTCATCCAGGGCGTTATCGTCGAAGTCGTTGGCAATTCGAAGTCCTGTCACCAGCAGATCGGTCTTGGGGGCTTCAGCTTCAAGCGTTGGCGGGAACAACTCACCGGGCAGCCCCGGTGGTCGGGCTGTTTGGGCTGATGGGTCAATCACAGCAAACAGCAAAACGAACACACATCCAAAATGCCATCGGACTGTCACAGTCCTAAATTCCTTTTATGGAACCACGACTGTGTCGTGTGTTTCAAGTTCCACGTTTTGAGAGAGCTTGCGCCCTCGGATGACTTCCTTGTAATTGAATGGAATACACGCACGCGAGCCGTCAGCGTTCACCCTGAGGACATAAACCTTGCTGGTCTTTGCAAAATCCCGAAAGCCACCGGCCAGGGCAATAGCGTCGAGTACCGTCATGGACCGGCTGAGTACGTAAGAACCTGGCCGCTCTACTTCGCCCAGGATATTAAATTTCTGGCTTTTGGCTTCCTGCACGATAACGCTAACTTCGGGGTCCGATAGATAGTTAAGCAACTGCCGCTTGATGTCATCTTGCAATTGAACCGGGGTGCGGCCGCTGGCGCGTAAATCGCCGATCAGCGGTAATGATATTTTGCCATCCGGCCGCACGGGAACACTCCGCGAGATCTCCGGCTCTTTCCAAACATTCACTGCGAGCACATCGTCCTCGCCGATTACATACCCGTCTGGTTGCACTTCTGCTTCGACCGGGGCCGGGGTTTGAGAATTGGTTTGGTCCGAAACTTTGGACTTCGCCTGATCTGATGCCGGGGCGTTGATCCCGGTGGCAATCAGCACTGCCAAGATCAGATGTGCTAATTTCATGTGCGATCTCATGTTGGCGCCCTTCGAGTGGCCCGATACCGTCGTGCCTTTCTTAAACCGGTTCGACATCATGACCTTCAACATTGATGGAGAGTGAGTGGTGGATGCTCTCGACGGAGATCACCAGGCGCTGGCCTCCATTGGTGACCAGAAAGCCTTCAATACCGTCCAGAACTCCTCCCCGAACGCGAACTCGCTGACCGACTTTAAGAAACGGGTAGGGCGTGAGCGCGACGTTACGGGCCAACAAGGTTCGAATATTTTCAATCTGACTGTCAGGGATCGGAATGCCCTGATTGTGCGACCCCACGAGGCTCAATACCCCTCCGATTCGAATGACTGCTGAATGCACCTGCGGCACAAGAGCTGCATAAAAAAACGCATAACAGGAGAACAGCGGGACCTGAACCACCTTGCGCCGATCGCTCCACCGGTGCACTTGCGTCAGCAGCGGCAAGTAAGTGGTAATACCTTTTTCCTGCAGTTCTGCGGCTACTCTCTTTTCATGTCTGGAACGAGTCTGAACTGCGTACCAGTGAGGTTGTTCAATGGCTTCATTTCGTATCGTGTCAGTGTCATAAGTCAAAGTCTGAGTGGCGCTACTCATCGCTTCACCTTCGAATCTATCCCAGTTGAATCTTTCGGGTGCTATGTTTTGGTTTCTTTCTTCGAAAAATGCAGGTGCTACTCACAGCTCCGCCCTCTGAGTCACATTTGCAGCTCTTTCCCAAATGACAGGCCAGAAGATAGCATGAAGACGTAAAGCAGGAAACGAGCGAACCCCTGCATTCCAGACCGGGGAATCCTCCAAAGTGAAATGCGGGTTCCTATGGATAACTTTTTACTCTTAAGCGCTAGTCGTTCATGCTCCTTCTTGGAAGAAGCAGTACAGAAAAACCCTGCATTTCGGATCAGGAGAACTACGTAAAGTGGAAATGGATGTTTCGCCATTTCGGAAAGATTTCCGAATTATGGGTCAGCTATACCTTTTAAGTTCTTGCTGTATCTCCAGCGCCAGGAGACGCAGCGAAGAGCCCCAGCGAGGCGGCGCAAGTCTGCAGGATGTGGGGGCTCCGTTTGCAAGGTATTACTCCCCCACCCCCCATTACTTGGAGTAGTCCAAGCATTGATAAATCACTATAATTCAATGACATACGGAGATGGCCGATCGTGGTTCGAGTAGTGCTCAGATATTTCTTTACTGTAAACTTCGACAAACGAAAGGATTGGCTTCCGGCAAGCGGCAGCAAACTGTCGTTAGAGTTTTCAAAGAGCCCACGGGCACCTGTATTCTGGAATGCTGGCTTTGAGCGCACTCGATTCACGCTCACCCGCTCTTCAATGATGACTTACCGTTACCAAAAAATGAAGCTTTTGATGCCGCATTGATACCGTTTTCTGTGCGCAGGCTAAAGGTATAAGAATTGAAGATATGCAGTATCGCCGGTGCAATCCGGATACGAGCATTTACGGGCATTCCCGGCGATTATTGCACTTTGATCAGGTAGACATCGGCATAATCGGATAAACCTGTGTTACCGATGTTCATGTTGCTGTCGAATACCACATAGTGGCCGTCGCGGCTGATGGCCGCGCGGCTCTCGGCCCAGTAAGACTCGGCCGACCGGGAACGGTGGTGCGCCAGCCGAAAGACTGCAGAACCATCAATCTTCACGAAAACGAGTTCCTCATAAAAATGGCGCCATGAGGATTGCCAGTCGGGGGCAAGGTGTTGCGGATCGAAACAGGAATAATGTGGACAGGTTCCTTGATCAAAAAACGATATCGCCACCCACCCCTGGGAACTATCCCGGTAGCTGATGTGAGCTGATGCCCAGTTTATGTCAACCAGGCAGGAGACTATGTGCGGCGAATCTACCCTGATTGTGTCTGCCCCTCCTCCGCTGGGGCAAGCGTCTCTATAGGTATCGGGGATCCGGCCCACAACTGCAACCTCGTTGCCCGTTAAATCTTTGCCCACATCCGTGTGAAGGCTGCTGTTAAACATGTGCCAATATAAAGTGCCGTCGGTGCTGTAGATCTCCTGCCCCTGACCGGCGGCTGCACCGTTGCAGGTCCAGGTGATCAGCATCTTGTTTGAGGGTGTGATCTGGATCTTGTGCCAGCCGCAATCGGTCTCCTTCATGCCAACATTCACCGCGACGCCGGTTGCGCCGGTACTGATTGAATATAAGAAGGCATGGGTTCCACTTACGATCCAGAGATGGTCACCATCCTCAGACAGGTCTTCCTGGTCAGGGATCATCACATTGGAATAGCCGGCAAACGTGTGTAAAGCTGTACTGTTTACGGTACTGCCTGAAATCTTCCCTTGGTAGAGAGTATTTTTGTTCGTGTAATAGAACACGTCCGCGGAATCCCTGGCCCATGGCACATTGCCGCTGTTGATTGCGGGGAAATCATGCGGACCGACTACAATGTGCCCCGCCGTATCCACAATGACGCCTTGGCCCCACTCGGTTATCAGCATAATCCGTGTGTCGTTTTGATTCATTGCGCTGATCGTGGCGTATTGATGGTGTACAGCTAAATTAAATTCTGACTTGCTGTTCGTCAGCCGAGTAATGGTGCAGCCATACTGCGGGTCACTATAGCTATTTCCCTGACCAGGTGGAACGAAGGTGTTAAAGCTCGGCGGAATGTGGGGCAATCCGTCGTCCTTGGCTCCGCACTGTAAGGATATAATTTTGTCTTCGGCCATAACCTGGTCGGTAGCATTTTTGATGATTGCTGGATCATTAGCGTTACGCGAAGACTTCGTGCAGCCAGTTAGAGCAACACAATGTAAGAGCGAAATCATGAGGACCAGGGCGGCGGGGTAGTAATCAATGGCCTTCATCTTCACTCTCAGGCAAAACTTTATTGACGTAAGCTCATCTTTGGCAAGTGGCCCTTCCTTTGAAATCGCGGGGCTTGCTTGTCATGTTTCAAGGAAAGCCCGCCCAATTGACTGGATGTCCCTGCACTCTCAATCCTACGGCGAATTGGCCATTGGCTAATGGCTGGCAATAAATTACACGAACAGAAGCCCGAACCCCAACTGTAGGGGAGGTCAGGTAGAGAAGTTGGTCAGGAGCCATAGAGCTTTTTACCAACACACGTGTACCCATTGGGCTTACGTTCTGGGTTAGAGCACTCTCACTCACGCCCGGCTCTTGCGCTCGAATAAGCGTGACTGAAGCTTCAAAACGCATCCGTTTTTCCCGTCGTCCATCCCTGTTGACCATGTCAGCGCTATCTCCCTATCTGGCTTGTAGTGGTCTGGACGAAATAGGCTGCGCTAGCAACGATCTATGCTGTTTTTGCTCATACATGGCACGGTCTGCCTGGACCAAAAGCTGCCGAATCGATGTTTTGCTTCGGGGATTCAAACGTGCCATTCCAAAGCTAAATGAGAGTTTATAACGCGCTTCTTTCGCATTGAGTTTCTTTGAGTTTTCCAGCAGTCGGGCAGTAATGGCAGCCTCGCCGTGATCGGATGCCTCGATTGCCAGGGCCGCAAACTCGTCTCCGCCGAAACGAGCAACCACATCAGAGTCACGAAACGTCTGTGACAAAATTTTGCCGGTACGCACCAACGCCATGTCGCCTTCCGCATGGCCCCAAGCGTCATTGATACGCTTCATGCCGTCCACGTCACCAAAAAACAGCAGCAATCCGTATCCGGACCGGCGAGCGAGTTTTAACTGTCGTTCTGCAAGGGCCAGAAAGCCACGGCGGTTATACAAACCTGTTAGTTCGTCGGTGAGTGCAATACCCCCAAGTTTTTCGCGCAGTATGGACTGCTTAATCGCACAACGAATCGCCTGCAGCAGGAGATCGCCGGAAGATTTGATGGAAGTAACATTTCCGGCCCCGGCATCCAAGGCTGCCGTGACTCCGCTAAGAAGTGCTGCTAAGTCCCGGTTTGCCTCGTTCAGGATTGGTTTTAAAAGGTCATCCGACGCGAGAATATCGCGAGAAAGATCAGGCAGCGTAATCCCCAGAGCAAAGTTCGTTTTGTGGTCGAAAATCTTACTAAGAACTTCGGCTTCTAACTGTTGTGCATGTGGTTCTTTCCATTTTGGCCAATCCTGAAAGTGCTTGCTAGTTTTCGATTCCATGGAGTCCCTCAGTTCCTGGCCAGATCATTGCAAAGCCTTGCCAAACATTTCCGGAATGGACGAGCCGCCGGGCCCCAGCTGTAAATCTGGAGCTTTACTCCAAGTTTGTCAGAGAGTCTTCTTCCTACCCGGATAACAATCCATTCAATTTCTAGAGGGTGCTTCCTTCCCACAGGATGTTGCCGTGTTCCCCCTTGTACTCTGGTGGTAAGCCGCTTCAGTAAGAGAGGGAGGGTTGTTTTTCCTGCGGCGGCTCCCAATGTGACGCGCACAGAGCATAGCCCCGAAGCCGGGGCAAATATACCGGTGAATACCTGATTTTATAAGGTGGAATTCTTGAAAAGTGACGCCAAGGTATTCCCCTTGGCCTGTCGGTCATGGCTGAACCAGGTATTCCCCCTGGCCTATCGGTCAGGGTTGGACCAGACCCCGGCGAATGGCGTAGCGAACCAGGCTCGCGGTTTCATGAATATCGAGCTTCTGCATGAGTCTCGATCTGTGCGACTCGGCGGTTTTTATGCTGATTCCCAGCAGGGTAGCGACTTCTTTACTCGACTTCCCTTCTCCAACCAATTGGAGAACCTGCCGCTCACGAGATGTAAGAGGATCAGCCGAGAGCTGTGTCTTGGAGAGATAAGCCCCAACCACAGCACCTGAGACACTCGGACTGAGGTAGACCTCTCCCCGGCAAACTTGTTGAATTGCTTTCACCAGATCGCTGGCCACCTGACTCTTCAGTACGTACCCTTTCACTCCGGCTTGCAAAGCTTCGGTGACATACTGATCTTCGTCGTGCCGTGTGAGAAGAATGATTTTGATCTTGGGAGAAGATTTTCGCAGTTCTCGGGCGGCGTCAATGCCGTTGAGGACCGGCATGCTGATGTCGATGATAGCGACATCGAACTGTAGTTTCTGGGCCAAGTGCAGCATCTCCCGTCCATCCGCGGCCTCCCCAGTTATCTGGAATCCATCTCGTTCCAAAAGAGACTTCACGCCCTGGCGTACTAAGGCATGATTGTCGGCAAGTAACACACGAATTGGCATCTTAGCCCTCCACTGGAATTGTGACGATCACACTTGTTCCGCTAGCCGGTTTAGAATGCACCTGAATCGTTCCACCAACGGCATTAAGACGTTCGCGGATCCCGATTAGTCCTAACCCCTTCTGGCCTCTGCGCGCGTGCAATGCAGCGACATCGAAGCCTTTTCCATCATCGTTGATAAGGCAGCGCAAATTCCGGCCATCGCAATTGAGTTGAATGATCACGTTTTTCGCTTCAGCATGCCGGTTCACATTGTTCAGCGCTTCCTGGATGATCCGGTAAAGCGCCGTCTCAATGGAGGGATGGAACCGCCTCTCCATCGCACCTTGGACGTGAATTGAAAGCTTGGTGCGCTTGGAAATGCCCTCCGCAAGGAAATGCACCGCCGGGAGCAAACCTAGATCGTCCAGAATCATGGGCCGGAGCTCGTGCGATAGCCGCCGCAATTGCTGCTCTGCCTGGTCGAGAATCGCTGTCACCTCCAGCAGCCGGTCCTGGAATTCCGGAGCAACGTCGCGCGTCAGCCCTGAAATGGCTATCTGCGCAGCGATGAGAAGTTGACCAGCTTCATCATGGACGGTATGGGCGATACGGTGGATCTCCTGCTCCAAGGTTTCGTTCACTGTGCGCAAAACAGTGGCGGCTTCCCGGTACCCACGGTGCGCCATTTCGTAAGGAGACAAGCTTTCTGCGAAAAATTCTTCTGCCTGCCGGAGGCGCGGCTCTAAACAACCTGAACCGACGGCATTGAGCAGGAGCTTCGCCAGTACCGCGTGGTGCATGGCCGCCATCTCCAGCACACCGATTCCTTCGGCGATGGCCTGACGTCCGATCTCATATCCGCACCGAAGTGTCCTTTCGCACGGATCTGAAAAGAATTCTTCAAGCGCCGCGACGTATGCCGCTTGCAGACGGGTTTCCGTATTTGCTTGAACCTCTTTCAGCTCCTTCATCGGCAATTCCCCAAATAGCGCGCAACCAGCACGAGTGCGTCGTCTGTGGTCTTGCTATGGCGTTCCAGAATATCTTCGGCGGCCTTTTGCGGCTGCTGGTTGTGCGCCGGCGCAAGTGCGAAATCGTTATGGACGCCGTCCGTAGTAAAGATGAGTGTGTCGCCGGCGCTTACCGGCAAAACCGCTGCTTGCAGCGGAGGCAACTGGGCTCCGACCACACCAGCGCGCAGTAATAGAGACTCCTCCACTTGTGGAAAGCTCGGACCGCCGCGAAGCAGTGTCCCCTCGACATTCCCAACACCCAGCCAAGTCATCAACCCGTGGCGGATATTGAATGAAGCTACACTCATTACGACGCCGCGTGTTTCCCGGAGTTCTTGATGACACCGCTGGACCAGTGCAATCACGGGATCCGCAGCATGCTTTTCCAGAATAACGCTGGCAGTTCTGGAGGCTGCCGCGGCTTCTTCCCCATGTCCAACCCCATCCAGTACGGCAATCAACAGTCCGTCCAAAAATGGCATTACCACGTGGTGGTCACCCGAACGTGGCTGTCCTGATAACGCACTAGAGGCGACACCCCATTCGACCGCGGATGGCACTATCGCTTCCATTTCTTGATAATAACGGTGGTGCCGCGATCCTCCTGCGAATCAACTTGAAACTCATCCATCAATCGTTTCACACCCGGCAAACCCAAACCCAGACTCCCCGAGGTCGAAAACCCGTCGCGCAGGGCTTGTTGAACATCGTGTATTCCAGGTCCTTGGTCGTGAGCGGTGACCTGAATGCCCAGTTGTGGGGATCCGTGGATAACCTGGATAACAATCTCGCCATACTTGGCATAAGATACGATGTTGCGGGCCAACTCGGAAATGGCCGTCGCAACCAAGGTGGCGTCCCCTGAGGAAAAACCCAAGGCCAGGGCGATTGAGCGGCCCTTCTGCCGGGCATCTACAATATCCTTGTCCAAGCTGATCGGAACCCGGGTTTCCTGTTCCACGGATGCTCTCAAGAATTCGCTTTGAATTTTTGATTCAAGTAAGCCAACCCCTCTTCCAGATCGAGCGCGGTCGACACGTCTACCATTGTCAATCCCAATTGGACCATCGAAAAAGCGACTTCTGGCTGGATGCCCACAATGACAGTCTCCGCTCCCCGCAGACGAATCATGTGTGCCACCTCCCGCAGGGTGCGGGAAGCAAACGAATCCATCACGTCCAGCGCTGTGACGTCAATAATTACCCCGCGAGAACGGGAGCGCACTACCTGGTGAATGAGCGCGGTACGAAGGTGGAGAATATCTGCGTCCGTCAGTGCCGCCTGGATGGTCGCAATGAGGACATCTCCCTGTTTTAAGATTGGAACTTCCACGCCAGCATTCTTCCTAGTTTGTTATGAAGCTCCCACAATCGGCACCACTTTATACCCAAGCAGGCGTTCGGCTTGCTCGATGCCACCCTGCAGGTCACCAACGGTGTTCATCTTGCCCAAGTCTACACCAATCTTCACGAGAGTTTGGGCGATTTCGGGCGAGAGGCCAGTGACGATCACCGTGGCGCCTAACAGCCGTGAAGCTTCGACCGTCTGCACCAGGTGATTGGCTACCGTGGCGTCCATGGCGGCCACGCCCGTGATATCAATAACCACCACTTTGGCGCGGTTGGTGCGGATGCCGCGCAGTAACTGCTCCGGCAACTGGCGGGCGCGCTGCGGGTCAATTACGCCGATGATGGGTAGAATGAGCAGCCGTTCGCGGACTTGAAGCACCGGGGTAGACAGTTCGCGAATGGCTTCCTGTTGCTGACGGATGACGCGCTCGCGCTCCTGTACGAAACCGACTGCCACTGTGTTGGCGATGCGGTTGGCGGCTGGCTCGTAGGCATCGAGGATACGATTGAGTTTGTTGAAGTCCGATCGATATTTGGCGAACAGTGAGCGGGCAAGCACGTCGCGCAACAGCAGCACGATCCCTACAACTTCGTGGGTTTCCACGCCTCGCGGAATGATGCGTTCCGACAGGTTGCGCGCGTAAGCTTGCAGGGTCTCAAAGGTTTCCGTTTCCAGCGCTTCAACATAGTTATCGTAAACCGTCGTTGCCTCGGCAAAGATTTCGTCCTTGCTCATCGCGGTGAGCAACTGTGCCTCAGTGATGCGCCGCGCCCACTCTTCGCGGAGTTGCGTGCGGTTCTGCCGCAAGTGGGCGACCAGTTCTCGGAGCAGTACAGAAATTGCCTCAGCTTGGTTCGCCCCTAAAGCGTAGTCCTCTGGCACGTCCTTGATTTCTCGATTACCGTCTTTTTGAGTCATTGGATTGCCTCCGGTTGCGCAATCGTCCTTGGGGCCGCTGCGCACGGATAAAGTCTCGTCTAACATTGAAGTCCTTAAACTATGACTGAAACCCTGAATTGGATATCAGGTGAATCCTGTAATTCTGGGTCAGGTTAAGCCTTTTGAAAGGTCCTTGGCAGCGGTTACAAACCGTAAAACAATCTTCCAGACTTCCTGCGCCTCGGCGAAACGGCTTCAAGTATTACTCCCCCACCCCCCATTACTTCAAGTAGTCCCCCATGGCGTAAGTCATTACAATCCAATGACATACAGGAGGACCAAGGGTACTGCCAGTAGTGGTCAGATATTTTACTTTGCTATAAAACTCCTACCCCACTCCCCTTAACCTTTGCGGTAAACAAAACGGGAGAACCGAGAACTGTGGCAACGGTTACGGATTTTCAAAGGGCCTTAAAGACCAAATCTGCATTCTTGAATGCCAGATACACTTCCAAGCTAATGATGATCCACAATGCCCGAAAAGATCAACAATGTGATACCACCTTGGTATTCTTCCTCGGAGACAACAAGCATACGGGCCTCAGTGCCAGATCAACTCCAACCAATCAAAACATGACCGGCACTTCTGGAATGCCCTATACTGGGCTCAGTTAGGGACCAGACACACAACTTTCGACGCGCGAGTAATGCCATTCACTCTGAACGAAAACTACTGGAAGCTGACGTCCATATTTGGCATATCCCTCTTGCGGCTGCTTCGCCTATAGTCGGAGGTTATACCTTGTTGTTGACTCCCGACGAGCAAGTGCGCGCTGCCCGCTTTCATTTTGAAATTGATCGCACGCGATTCGTGATCGCCCGAGCGCGTATGCGCATTCTGCTCGCATCTTATCTGGGCTGTGCTCCGGCTGCACTTGCTTTCAGTTACAATCCGCAGGGCAAGCCATATTTCACCGAATCCCCACTTTCATTCAATCTGTCTCATGCACATGAGAGGGCGCTCCTCGGCATTACCATGAATCGCGCCGTCGGGGTTGATGTTGAATACGTACGCGCTGATTTTGCTACTGAGGAGGTAGCGGAACGCTACTTCTCCGCCGACGAGCTTCGCGCTTTGCGCTCATTGCCGCGTGAGCAGCAAGCAACAGCTTTTTTTCACTGCTGGACGCAGAAAGAAGCCTATATCAAAGCTCGCGGCGAAGGACTCTCCATGCCCTTAGCGGATTTCACAGTGTGCTGCCAGGCAAACGAATGCGTGCGGCTCATCCATCACCAGGACCCGCGCGAGCAAGAACGATGGGAGCTGCGTAACATCCCTATTGCTGACGGCTATGTCTCCGCTATTGCAGTTGAAGGCCACAACCTGCGTTTCGAGTACTTTGATTGGAATGACAACAACGATGTGAGTGACGATGGGGAGAATTCTCGGTTCTTGTAAGAAATTTCTCTAACCCAGAAATTGGCGTTTGGTGAACACTATCGGCAAGGCATCGTTTCGTGTTTCAGACGGTGGCGTACGGAGCGACAGGTGCTGCTTGACATTTGGTCTATAGGGAATCTACCCCTCTTGGATTTACAGAAATCACAGCATTGCGAAATTGTTCCACTCCTACTATATCCATGTGAGGCAGCAGAACTGGTTTCCGCTGCCAAGCGTTGCCGGAGGCCAGCCTATGAAACCCACAAGCGTAAAACAGTTGTCAGTGAGAGGAGCCTTACTGGTTTTACTGTTATTGAGCTGCTTTTGCCCATCAGTCCTGGGGCAGGCTGCAGTGCAGGGTCAATGGAGCACGCTGCCTTATCTGATGCCCATCAATCCTGTTCACATGGCGCTCATGAATAACGGCTTGGTACTGGTGGTTTCGGGATCGGGCAACGTTCCTACAAATACCAGCTATGCGGCCGCAGTCTGGGACACACAAGCCGGCACCATCACCACGCAACCGTTAGGATGGGACATGTTCTGCAACGGAATGACGATATTGCCGGATGGGCGTCCATTCGTCGTGGGCGGCACGTTGCAATATGACCCCTTTTACGGACAGCTCAAAACGTCAGCTTTCGATCCAGCGACCGGGACTTTCACGGACTTGGAAAGCATGGCGCATGGGCGCTGGTATCCGACAGTCACAACACTGGGCGATGGCACGGTGATGACTTTTTCAGGTCTGGCCGATACCGGCGGCACAAACACGGCGGTGGAGATCTATACCGTCGGTTCGGGATGGAGCCAGGAATATCCAGCGCCCTGGACTCCGCCGCTTTATCCGCGCTTGCACCTGTTGCCGAATGGGACAGTTTTCTATTCGGGCTCCACAACCAGCTCGAGCATTTTTGATCCATCCACGCACACATGGACGGTAGGTGTAGCCCAGACCAATTACAGCGGCACGCGAACCTATGGCACATCTGTGCTGCTGCCGCTCACCCCGGACAGTGGGTACAAACCGGTGGTCATGATCATGGGCGGCGGGAATCCTGCAACTGCTACCACCGAAACGATTGATCTATCTTCCAGCACTCCGCAGTGGGTGTATGGACCTTCAATGTCGCAATCGCGAGTGGAGATGAATGCAACTATCTTGCCGAATGGTAAAGTGGTGGCCCTCGGCGGATCAGCACAAGATGAAGATGGATCAACCGCCAGCTTTAATACCGACCTTTATGACCCGGCCACGAACACCTTCAGCACCGGTGCACCCAATGCGTATCCGCGCCTGTATCACTCAAATGCTCTGCTGTTGCCCGATGCTACGGTCTTGGTGGCTGGCGGAAATCCGGCGCGAGGCACTTATGAACAGCACAACGAGATCTATTCACCACCTTATCTGTTCAACTCTGATGGCAGCTTGGCCACACGGCCAAGCATCACTGGCGTAACACCAACTCCGTTGACTTATGGCGGCGGCTTTCAAGTGCAAACACCGGACGCGGCCAACATCAGCTCAGTGGTTTTGATGCGGCCAGGCGCACCGACCCACGCATTTGACATGGAGCAGAGGCTGGTCGGGCTATCCTACACGGCTGGAAGCGGCGTATTGAACGTCACCGCGCCGCCGAATGGCAACATCGCACCTCCCGGCTACTACTTGCTATTTATCTTGAACTCGGCGGGAGTGCCGTCAGTCGCCACTTTTGTGCAGCTTTCGGCGTCGAGCGGTGTTCCGCCGACGGCCACGATTACGAGTCCCTCCTCAGATGTCTTCGTTAATCCGGGTCAATCTGCTTTCTTTTCCGGCACGGGGAGCGCTCCCAATGGAAGCATTACCAAATATTCCTGGACGTTTCCGGGCGGTGCTCCTTTTTCAAGTTCGCTTGCGACCCCTGGCAACGTGACCTATTCGACCCCGGGAAGCCATGTGGCTTCACTCACAGTGACGAACAACGCAGGACTCACCAACCAGAGCCCTGCTACGCGCACAATCACTGTACCTGACTTTTCACTGTCGGCCGCTCCTGCCTGGCAACTGGCGTTGCCAGGCGGGAGTGTCAGTTATAACGCCACTGTAACCGGAGGCACCGGGTTCACAGGGATGGTTACCTTCAGCGCCAGCGGGCTTCCATCGGGGGCCAGTGCAACCTTCAATCCCAGTTCCATAAGCGGCTCCGGCTCAACCACAATGAAGGTCTCAACTGGTCTACTCACGCTCCCAGGCAACTACCAGATCACCATCACCGGTAGCACTGGTGGGGCTGTCAGTCACAGCACCACCGTGACCATGGGACTACCTTAGGCCCGAAGTGATGCGATCAAGGAAAAGAAGCTATGCCCATCTCGCGCAGAAATCTTCTTAGCAAACTGGTGGCGACTGCTGTGACCGGCGCGGCCGTCCAGGCGTTGGGCGATTTATCGCTCGCCAACGCGTCCACTGCGCCTCGGATGAGCTCGACTACTGGGCCCATCTTCTTATGTTCCAACGAAAATGCCTATGGGCCATCGGAAAAAGTACTGGCCGCCATGCGGGAAGCTTCATCGGGCGGCAACCGGTATCCGCGCACGGAATACGATTCTCTGCTCAACAAGATTGCCGCTCTCCATCGAGTCAGGCCGGAACAGATTGTCCTGGGTTGCGGCTCCTCTGAAGTATTGCGCATAGCCGCAGCAGCGTTTCTTGGCCCCGGGAAAAGACTTGTCCAAGCGTCGCCGACATTCCCTTTGCCGGGTGAGTTTGCCCAAAGCGTCGGCGCTGAGGTCATCAGCGTTCCACTCAACAAGATGCACGAACACGACCTGGAGGCGATGCTCGCCCGCGTGGACGCATCCATCGGCTTGGTATACATATGTAACCCCAACAACCCGACGGGCACGCTGACTGCGCGAAAAGACATCGAAACCTTTGTCAGCAAACTCCCAGCAAAAACAATCGTGCTGATCGACGAGGCATATCATCATTTTGCCGGCGGAAGTTCGAGCTACGCTTCCTTTCTCGACCACCCTCTTGACGACGGCCGCGTAATGGTCGTCCGCACGTTCTCGAAAATTTACGGTCTCGCTGGAATGCGGGTTGGCTACGCAGTTGCCACCCCGGAGATCGCTCTCCGTCTCTCGAAAGACCGTCTGCGGCTTGGCGTTAGTGTAATTTCAGCAAAAGCCGCTGCCGCCGCTCTCGACGATTCACAGTACGTGCTCACAGCCGCGAAGCGAAATGCCAACGACCGCCAGGAGTTCATGAATCAGGTCAACGCTCGCATGCTTCGCGCCCTCGATTCGCAAACCAACTTCGTCATGCTTGATCCGCTGCGCCCTGTAGATCAGGTCCTCGGACACCTCAAGCAAAACAACATACTCGTTGCTCCGCCTATCCCGGCCATGAACAAATACATTTGTGTCTCTCTTGGGACACCAGCGGAGATGTTGGAATTCTGGCGTGTATGGGATTTGATGCCTCCTCAAAAAATGGCCATGTAACGCGCCCCGGAGCTTGTAGGCAGCGATTACACTCCCCACTCCCCACTCCCCACTCCCCGACGACATCCAAACTGTCGGAGCGTCAGCCCGGAGTGAGGGTGGTGTAAACTTTGTCTGCTTTTCGCACGGGGCTGGAATGCGCTTTAGGCATACATTCCTCGCCTTTGTTGAACGCTAGCTTGACCACAACAGGGCTCGGGGTATAGAAAGTGACTCTCGGTTACTAATTCAACAGCCAATGACTAGATTGATTTCCAGGATAATGTTTCGGGCAGGGTTGCTTCTGTGCCTTGTCCTGTCCTTCACTCAGACCTCGCTTAGCTACTCGGTCTTGACCCACGAAGAAATCGTTGACCTGCTTTGGGCAGACCATATCAAAAAGTTGCTATTGAAACGTTTCCCGGATGCCACCGAAGACCAACTGAGAGAGGCCCATGCTTATGCCTACGGCGGTTGCGTGATCCAGGACATGGGCTATTATCCGCTCGGCAGCAAGGAATTCAGTAATCTCGTTCATTACGTCCGCAGTGGAGATTTTGTAGTCACTTTGATTCACGATGCAACCGACATCAACGAATATGCCTTTGCCCTGGGGGCTCTTTCTCACTACGTGGCTGATAATGACGGCCATCCTACTGTCAATCATGCCGTGGGGGTGGAGTATCCCAATTTGCGCGCCAAATATGGCGATCAGGTGACCTATGGAGAGAATCCCACAGCCCACGTCAAGACGGAATTTGGTTTTGATGTTGTCGAGGTGGCCAAACATCGCTATCCGTCTGACGCTTACCATGATTTCATCGGCTTCAAGGTTGCCAAGCCGCTGCTGGAGCGCGCCTTCCGGGAGACCTACGGAATCGAGCTGACGGATGTTTTCGGCAACCTGGATCTCGCCATTGGCACTTATCGCCGTGCCGTCAGCAAAATTATTCCGGAGATGACCCGGGTGGCCTTGTTAAGCAAGCGAGCTGACATCGTGCATGATACGCCGAATTTTTCGGAAAAAAAGTTTCTCTATCGGATTTCCCGCACGGAATATGAAAAGGAGTGGGGCGCCGATTACAAAAAGCCCGGACGCGGCGCGAGAATACTGGCCTTTCTGTTCCGGCTCATCCCGAAAGTGGGGCCATTGAAGGCCATAGACTTCAAGATACCCACCACAGCAACCGAGGCGCTTTTTATCAAGAGCATTGATACTACGACCGATCAGTACCAGTCGCTGGTTGACGAATTACGCGTGGGCCCTATCCATTTGATCAATCGTGATTGCGATACCGGCAAGCCTACGCGGCCGGGGGAATACAAACTCACCGACGCAGCCTACGCGCAGCTTTTGCATCGTTTAACGCTGCGCAAGTTCGATTTGCTTACGCCAGAGCTGAAGGACAATATCACAAACTATTACTCCAATCTGAACGCTCCCTTGGCCACCAAGAAATCAAAAGACCAGTGGAAGATGACACTACAAGAACTTGACAACCTCAAAGCAGCGGCTCCAGTTGTATCGGTATTGCAACCAGCAATGCGCAACTGAAAAAAACTCAAAGCGGTAATGGGTAATCATCCCACTCAGTGGAAAAAATTACACAGTAGAGCTTCACACTTTGACCTCACATTTCCTTTTAATCACAGTCACTTAGCAGTTTGGCACGGATGGTGCTCCTCAGAAAGGCAGCAGTAGAACCAGGCTAATAGCCTCCACATAGGCGCCGCCACTCCCTCGACGCAATGAAAGGAGCTGTTCATGCTTTGGACTATTTTTGTTATTTTGTTGATCCTCTGGCTGCTAGGGGTAGTAAGTTCCTACACCCTCGGTGGATTCATTCACATTCTATTGGTGATTGCCATTGCGGTTGTCTTGATCCGCGTGATTCAAGGCCGCAGACCGGCATTGTGACAAGCGTACGCGCTTCTTCACGCGTCACCACTCTCAATAACTTGATGATGATTGATGAATAAGGAGGAGTCATGTCAATCCTGTTCAAGAAAGTGAGCATTTTAATCCTGATAAGCACGTTGGGGCTTGCAACTCAAGCCGTCAATGGCCAGAGTGCGGAGTCTGCCGAACAAAAAGCAAACTCAGCGCCAATTTACAAAGTCACTGTTGTCGCCCGCACCACGGATGCGATTAATTATCTTCACCACAGCGGAGCTACCAAAATTGATTTTCGCGGGACCGCGCTTCTTCCCGATGCACATGGAGAAGCGACCGTAGAAAGTAAACGCGGCCGTCTGGATATTGATACCCGCTTTGAAAAGCTGCAAGCGGCGACCATGTACGGACCGGAATATTTGACCTACGTACTCTGGGCAATTACGCCGGAAGGACGGGCAGAAAATCTTGGTGAAGTACTGTTGGATGAATCGAGAGGCAAACTTCACGTCACAACCGAGTTGCAAGCCTTTGGTTTGATCGTGACCGCCGAGCCTTATTTCGCCGTCACGCAGCCCAGTGATGTCGTAGTCATGGAAAACTTTGTGCGCTCTGATACCGCCGGCAAGATCGAGCAGATCAATGCCCGGTACGAACTGCTGGAGCGAGGCCAGTACACGTTGAATGCAAGCCCAAGAGACTTGCGGCCCATGGTCCTGAATTCCAAGACCCCGATTGAGCTCTATGAGGCACGCAATGCTCTCCAGATCGCCCGGTGGGCCGGCGCCGAAACCAATGCAAATAACAGCTATTCCAAGGCCCAACAGCTCTTGCAACAGGCCGAGGATTACCAAAACAGGAAGGCAGGTTATAAACCGGTTGCCATGGTTGCACGTGAAGCAGTTCAAACCGCTGAAGATGCCCGCATCATCAGCATGAAGAAAATGCAGGCAGATAGACTTGCAACCGCCCGAGAACGCGCCGATCAGGAAGCACAAGCGCGCGTCGCCGCTGAACAAAACCGGATCGAAGCTGAAAACCAACGCAGTCAAGCTGAAATCGCCAGGATTGCCGCCCAGACAGAGGCGCAAAAATCACAAGCCGAGGCCAATCAATCCAAGTTGGCAGCCGAAGAAGCTGCGCGCAAACAGCAGCAGGCGGAATCCGAAAAAGCCGCCCTGCGAGCGCGGCTCTTGCAGCAGTTAAATTCAGTCTTGCAAACACGAGATTCCGACAAAGGACTGGTCGTAACCATGGCCGACATCTTGTTTGAGTCTGGAAGTTGGAATTTGCGCGCTGGAACACGTGAAAAATTGGCGAGAGTTGCTGGAGTCATTTTGTCCTACCCGGGATTGAACCTGAAAATCGAAGGACATACCGACGGTGTTGGTGGTGATGCATACAATCAACAGCTCTCTGAAAAACGCGCGGCGGTAGTCCGTGATTATCTTGTTCAGCAAGGGGTCTCGCTGAACTCCGTGGCGGCCGTCGGATATGGCAAAACCCAACCGATGGCTTCGAACGATACAGCAGAAGGAAGACGGCAAAACAGGCGGGTTGACCTCATTGTTTCAGGTGAGGTAATCGGGACCAACCTTTCATCTGCGCAATCAGAATGACGATCCAAAGTTTCCTGCTCCTGTTGCCCAAGCAGCAGGAGCAGGAAATCAACACTCTTAATACATCAGCAACCAGAAGGAGCTATTCATGAAACGTAATAAATGGATATCAATGATCTTGAGCGTTTTTATGTTGCTGGGAATTTCCCAGGCAGCTACAGACCGCTCGAACGAAATTAAACGGATAGAGTCTGCAGCCACGGTGATGGATGAAATCATGGCCGCGCCTGATAAGGGAATTCCCGAGGACGTTTTGAGTTCCGCAACGTGCGTGGCGGTGGTGCCCTCCATGATCAAGGGGGGATTCATTGTGGGAGCAGACTATGGCAAGGGTGTAGCCACCTGCCGTACTGAATCAGGATGGAGTGCGCCGGCCCCGTTCGTTGTTGGCGGTGGCAGCCTCGGCTTCCAGATCGGCGGTGAAGCTGTGGACCTGGTCATGCTGGTGATGAATGAGAAAGGCATGCGCCAATTACTCTCCAGCAAATTCAAGCTGGGGGCCGATGCTTCCGTGGCGGCTGGGCCCGTTGGCCGGCGTGCAGAGGGCAACACAGACTGGAAGATGCGTGCTGAAGTTTTGACCTATTCACGCGCACGTGGCATTTTTGCAGGCATTTCCCTGAACGGCGCGGTCATCAAGCAGGATAACGATGATACCCGGGCCCTTTATGGGAAGCCCACATCATTCAGCGCGATTCTCAAGGGGCAAATAGCGGCTCCGGTTGGTTCTGAGCCCTTCCTTACGGCCATCACAAAGTACGCAGCTCAGGCAAGAAAAGAAGCTGCCTCGGAGAGCAACGCCGGCAGAGATCCGCAAACCGCAAGTAACACCACTACCAATCAGCCCCGCATGCTGACTGCGGGCGAAGCCAAAGGCCAGATAGAAGAAAAGCTGCGTACCGAACCGGGACTGGATAGCAAACAAGTCCAAGTCTCACTGACCGACAAAACAGTGGAGCTGTCGGGATCGGTTCCCACCAACAATGACCGGCAGAAGGCCATTCGTATTGCGCAATCTTTTGCTGGAGACAGACAGGTGGAAGACCATCTAACAATCCAAAGCCAATGATGATCCGAAGAAATGGAGTCCTGATTGAGTTGGTTTGAACGCGTGAAGAAAATATAGAGGAGAATGCGATGCAAATACTTATTCATACGAAAGCAAATCTTTTCATAAGAAGGTTATTGACCGGAGCCACAATGGCTGCCGTGTTCATGTTCGTAGGTACGCCTCGCGTAGCCGCCGACGATGACGATTGCCAGAGGCGCACTGCTTATGCAGACCACAAACTCCACGAAGCCATTGAGGACCACGGATACAACAGCCGGCAGGCAGAGCATTGGCGCCATGAATTGCACGAGGCGCGGGAACGCTGCTGGAAAGTGCGCCTGCAATGGTGGGACGAGGATGAACACCGCTGGCATCATGACCACGATTGGGATGACCACGACCACCACCATGACCACGACCGCGACCGTGACTGATCACAATTCGGAGGACTAACCACATCGGCGCAGCAGGGTCCCGCTGCGCCGAGCGTGCCTAGTCGGAACCAAAACATACGCGCGAGCTAAGGCGACAATATGAGAACCCGCCACATTGTGGTGACGAAAGAGAGCCGATGATATATCGCACCAGAATAACCGGGCTACTACGCACTTTTCTTTTCACGGTAGCTATCATCATAATTGTTATTCTTCCAATGGCGTCCACCTTCCCGCAGTCGGCGAGTGAAGCCTCATCCGCCCCGGAAGAAGAGATCGTCCCGTTCCTGAACCAGACGGTTATCTGGTATCGGCAATTGACTGCGCAACAGCAACTGGTTAGCGAGGGCAGCGAGATCATGTTTTTTAATGACAATCGCCAGGTTGCCGACCAAGTGGTGCGGCTTTCTTTTGACTTCGCCCGGGAACGCGCACAGGTGCTCTCCAGCCAGAGAGGCTCCCTTTCTCCGAACTTAGCAGTCTCCGTCTCGTCGCAGTATCAGAAGCTGGCCGAGATGGCGGACAAGGTTGACGAGCAGGTGAAGAAATCGCAGCAGGAACTGTACGGGATGCGCCAGCGGCTAGACAGCGCCACTGGGAGCAAGCGCCGTGCGCTGCAGGCGACGATTGCGGAAACAGAAAGCGAATTGGAACTCTTTCAGGCGCGGAGCGACGCTATACACAGCATGCTCCAGGTCAGTGGTGGGAACGAGGCCAGCGGCCTGGGCGCCGGAACTCTGCAAGCGCAGATCGAGGAACTGGCGCGAACCGTACCCGCAGTGGCGGAAACAGCCAAAGAGCCAGGAACAGCGGCCAATTCGTCTTCCGGCAGTTCCGCTACCTCCGTCGCTTTGGCTTCCCAGGAGCACCGGGCAGGACCTGCCGGTGTTCTCGCTCTGATCTCTGATTTGTTTTCGCTGCGGCGCAAGATCGGGGCGTTGGATGACAACCTCCGCCTCACGGATTCGCTTGCCCAGTCGGCCAAAGCGTTGCGCGCCCCTCTGGGAGCGAAGATAAGCGAACTCACCCAAAAGGGCGACGCGATCGCGGCGCAACCTGACTCAACCGACCCTGCTGTGCTGGCCCAGCAAAGGAAAGACCTGGACGAGCTGACGTCGCAGTACAAACAGCTCTCCGCCGCACTACTCCCGCTGGGCAAGCAGTCCATTTTGCTCGACCTGTACAAGCGCAGCTCCGTCAACTGGCGCAATGCGGTAGAAAGCCAATATGAGACTGAACTCAAGGGGCTGCTGCTGCGGCTGGCGGGACTAGCCGTGATCCTGGGCGTGGTTCTGGGGATTTCCGAGCTGTGGCGCCGCGCCACTTTCCGTTACGTCACCGACGCCCGCCGCCGTTACCAGTTCCTGCTGCTGCGCCGGATCGTCTTATGGTGCCTGATGGCCATCATTATTGCCATCGCATTTGCCAGCGAGCTTGGCGCTATCACCACGTTCGCCGGGCTTCTGACCGCCGGCATCGCTGTGGCCCTGCAAAATGTAATCCTCTCGGTGGCCGGCTACTTCTTTCTAATTGGAAAGTACGGCGTCCGTGTGGGTGACCGCGTGCAAGTCGCTGGGATCACCGGAGACGTGGTCGATATCGGCCTGGTGCGCCTGCACCTGATGGAAGTTACCGGCGGGACAGGTCCGCGGCCTACGGGCCGGGTCGTGGCCTTCTCCAATTCGGTGGTCTTTCAGGCCAACGCCGGGATGTTCAAACAGATTCCGGGAACAAATTTCCTCTGGCATGAAGTCACACTCACAATCGGCCCAGAGAGCAACTATCGGCAAGTGGAGCAGCGCATGCTGGATGCGGTGAACAAAGTCCTCTCTGAGTATCACGAGAAAATGGAGACGCAGCGCCGCAACATGGAGCGGACTCTGTACTCGGTCCGCAGCAGTTCCTTTGATCCGGAGAGCCGACTGCGCATTACCCAGTCCGGTCTTGAGGTAGTGATCCGCTATCCGGTGGAGCTGGGCAACGCCGCCGAGATTGATGATCGCATCACCCGTGAGTTGCTCGAGACCATTGGGCGCGAACCCAAGCTGCGGCTTGTGGGCACACAAATCGAGGCGCAATCGGCGTAGGCAAGCCTGCCCGGCGTCAAGGCGGCACAGTTTTTTATTCCGTTTGGCCGCACGTTTTGAAGGAGGACATCGTGAACTGGAAAAAGATCATCGTTGGGCTCTTCGCAGTTGTCATCACGTTGGTTGTGGGCATTCCCATCAGCATGTTGATACTGGTGAACCACAGTCAGGCGTTTCGCCAGGGAGTTCTGGCGGACGTGGAACGCAGCATCTACGAATCCACCGGGGCGCGTGTCGCGGTCCGCGACTTCAGCCTGGGTCTCTTCCCGCTCAACCTGGACCTTTACGGTGTGGTGGTGCACGGCAACGAGCCAGAGTTCGGCCAGCCTTTTCTGCATGCCGACCACATGAGCGCCGGGATCAACATTGACTCGCTCTCGGGCGGCAAATGGAATCTGCGCGGCGTGGTTATCGATCACCCCGTTGTCCACCTGTTCGTGAACGAGGCCGGCGAGAGCAATCTGCCCCAACCAGAAAAGAGAAGCAGGAGCGTAACCGATAATTTTGACCTGGCCATCCAGGAGCTTTTGCTCCACGACTCCGAGGTTTACTGTAACGGTAAGAAGATTTTGCTCGATGCTAAGCTGCACAAAGTGCAGTTGACCGCCGATTTTGACAACAGCGTGAAGCGTTATCACGGCGTCCTGAGTTACGCCGATGGAGAAATCAAATACGGCGACTACGCTCCCGCGGTCCATGACCTTGAGTTGACCTTTGAGGCATCGGCAGGAAAGTTTACTGTGGACCATCTGGCCCTGGTGGCGGGGAACTCGAAGGCTGTGGTTACAGGGTCGGTGGAAGACTACAACAATCCCTTAGTGCGGGCCACGTATGACGCCCAACTGGCAACCAGTGATGTTGCTCCTATCCTGAAGGCCGCTTCGCGTGCCTCGGGAGTGATCCACCTGACCGGATCGCTGAGTTATCGCCGCGATCCCAGTTCTCCTGCCGTAAAGACAGTTTCGCTCAGCGGGACCGTCAGCAGCAGCGACCTTGCAATTACGACGCCGGGGTTTCGCACGGAAGTGCGCGATTTTGATGCCAAGTACAAATTGGCCGGAGGCAATGCAGAAGTGGAAAATATTCACGCCCAGGTGTTAGGTGGAAGACTTGTTGGTAGCTTGTCGATCCACGATCTCACCGGCGCCTCCAACGCCAAGCTGCAGGCAAGGCTCAAGAACGCTTCGCTGGAACAACTCCAAGCCGCTAGACGACAGGACGCACTGCCGGATGCGCACTTGAGCGGCATCATCAATGCTGACGCTGAAGCCACCTGGAGCAAGACCCTGCAAGATCTCGTAGCCCACGGCAACGCAACCCTGGAAGGCGTATTGGGACAAGCCCCATCCACGCCGCTGCATGGGGCGGTCCACGCAGACTACACGGCTGCGGGCCAGCAAGTAGCGTTGCGCCAGAGCTACATTCGGACACAGCAGACCTCCATCACGCTGGACGGCAAAGTAAGCGAGGATTCTCAACTACAGGTGGCATTGCGCTCGGGCAACCTGCATGAACTGGAGCTGCTGGCCGAGAACTTCAGGACCGCGCCTTCCGGGCAAACCGCGCAAAAGCTCGATTTGTACGGCACAGCATCATTTAGCGGATTCGTCTCCGGCCCTGCCAACGTGCCGCAGCTCAAGGGGCAATTGGAGGCGCACAATCTGCGCGTGAAAGGAACCTACTGGAAACTACTACGCACCGACATCGATGCCAGTCCTTCTTCGCTCAGCTTCAGCAACGGCGACCTGGAAGCCGCAACCCAAGGCCAGACCGGCTTCTCCGACTCTGCAAGTCCGATCAACCTGGAGGTCTCCGCCTCACGGTTTGCCGGTATCAAAAACTGGCGGCACTGAAAACCGCAGCTTGGGCGCCCACTCCTGGCGCGAGCCACAAATACGGGACTTGTGCTGCGACCTGCTGATCGATCGCATAGCTTCTCTTCACGATTCAATCAACACCCGGCAACAGAGTTAGAGAATCTACCCCTCTTGGATTGATAAATCACCGGATTGCGCGGGTATACTGGACGAGGTCCATCTGCTCGCCAAACTCAGGGATTGAGAAACTTTGCGAGAAAGGCGTAAATCTCTTTGCGTGAGTCACGGGCCAGCGCGGTGTCGATGCGATTGAAATGGTGGCCGCCGGGCGCGTTTTCATAAATCTTGTAGTCGAAGCTCTTGCCAGCCGCCTTGAGCGCGTCGATCAGGTGCTCGACTTCCATCACGTTGACGTCTTCATCGGCCGTGTTCGAATGAACCAAGAGCGGGGTCGCTAACTCGGCGGCATGGAAATAAGGCGAGCGGCGGCGATACTCCATCGGGTCGTCCACCGCCTGCTTGCCGAGAAAGCCGGCGAACGTGTCTCGGTAGCTTTGGCTCTTATAACCCATTCGCATCACCAGGTCGCTGACCGGACAGCCGGCATACGCGACTTTGTAGTCTCCCGGCCAGCGGAAGATGTTCAAGAGCGTAATATAGCCGCCGTGACTCCAGCCCATGATGCCAACGCGCGCCGGGTCCACGTGGGGCAGGTTGGCGACTGCCCAGTCCCGAACCGCATGGACGTCATCCACCTCGGCCCCGCCGTAATCGATCTGGTCGTAATACTCGGCTCCATAGCCGGTGCTGCCACGGTACTCAGGCACGACGACAATGTAGCCCTGTTCCATCAGCTCGCGGATGATGTGCACATAGGTGAGATCAAAGTGCGAATGGATTCCGCCGTGCACAAAGACCATCAGCGGCGCCTTGCGCGCGCCGGCAATCTTTTTCGGCGTGAAGGAGTAGAAGTAGATGATCAGGGGGTTGCCGGCGCCCTGACCGGTCGGGTTCTTCATGCGGATCGGCTTGCTGCTGGCGATCAGAAAGTGGTCGACGTCGGCGACATCTGAGACCCTGAAGTACCACAGCGCCTGCTCGACCTGGTTGCCGACCGCATCCAGGTTCTGTTGCGAAACTGCCGCGGGAGCAGTCGCCGCAGGAGCAGTCTCCGCAGGAGCCGGTGCGGCTGTAGTGCGTGCGGTTGTGGTGCGTACAGGAGCAGACGGCTTCGGATTCTCTTGCGCCCGCAACGGAGTTGTCTCCAGGGAGAGAAACAACGCCAGAAGCACGATCCAGGAAAAAGAAGTCTTGCCAGACATCAGAATGGTCCCCCAAAGAGAAGAAGTCCACGAACAGCTGCGGCGCCGCGAGGGCACTTTATGCCGCTCGCCAGAGGTTGTCAACCGCATGCTCCAGGTTACGCCCGATCGTGGTGTCCCTCTTGTTCCTGGAACGTTATGCCTCCCGCACCTGCCAGCACGGCGTCGGGATACAGCAATTATGGAACGGCAGTAAGAAAGCGCTCTAAAAGCCCAGTTTGGCCGCGAATTGAATTACGCGCGGATTTCCCACCGTACCTTGAATTGCGCCGAAACTTTTCGAGCTTATGTCGTTCACCGGGTTATCGAAGTTCACAAAGTTGAAGACATTGAAAAACTCCACGCGCCACTCGAGGTGAACCCGCTCGGTCAGAGGAACGCTCTTGATGACAGAGAAATCGATATTGCGCTGGCCCGGTCCGCGCAACAAGTTGCGCCCGCTCGTGCCAAAAAAATTGCCCGCGCCCGCGAAAGCAGACGTATTGAAATACGCCTGGAGCCGCCCCTCCGTCGAGCCGGATTTCGCTGCAGAGCCCGCCGTTGCACCGGGTGCAAAGTTTGCCCGGCTGGTTGTGACGCCATAGTACGCGGCCCCATTACCGTCCAGAACACTGAATGGCAAGCCTGACTGGAAGACCGCTACGCCGGCAATTTCCCACCCTCCAAAGAACTTCTTCCCGAAGCGCGAGTCTCTCAGGCCGAATCCCCAGTTAGGGAGAGCGTAATCGAAACTCGTCGTGAAGCGGTGTTTGCGATCAAAGTCCGAGATGCCACGGTTGCCGTGTATGTTGGACTGGTCCCCGTCGAAGCCATTGAACACGGCGGCATCGAGCGAGCCCGAGGCGTCGTCCATCGATTTCGAAAACGTATACGCCGCCTGCATCTTGAGCCCGCGGCTGGCTTGATGTACGACGCTGGCCTGCAACGAGTGGTAGCTGGAATCCGAAGCGCTGCGGAGATAGATGATGCCGGCCGGCGAGAAACCGAGATAAGGCACTCGCTGCGCCGCATTGCTTGCGAGATTCGTCGTAAGCCCGTTCACCGGGTTGGCGGGGCCGGCAAGGATGGCCTGGTTGATGAGCTGTTCCACGGGTAGATGAGTACCTTTCGTTCCAACGTATCCGACTTCGACGATAGTGCTCTTTGCCGGCTGCTCTTGCAGATTGAGGCTCCATTGCTGAATGTATGGCGTCGTGAACGAGGCATCCACGTCGTTGATCGCAAGCGCCGGATGCGCCGCTGTGAACGGGGGAGCGTAGAGCGTCGGCACGACCGGGAACTGCGCGGGTAGCGGCAATACCGGGAAAGGGTTTGCGAACGTGGATGCAATATTCGCTGCACCCGAAGCATCCGACCGGACATAATTCGGCAATGACAGCGCTTCGAGCAATCCCAGTTGGTTCGAGAGCCTGTCATAGAAGATGCCGTATCCGCCACGGACAACCAGCGTATTGGATGCTTGCAGCGAGAACCCGATACGCGGGCCAAAGTTCCTCGTAGGCGATCTGTCGATCAACGTCGGATTAACGAGAGTGATGCCCGGAATGGGCTGTCGCGCATTCGATGCCTGAACGAAACCGGCGGTCGTCGATCCACCGGGCGGCGGCGGCTGATAGCGTCGCGGATCGAACGCGCCATTTCGCCCCCCCGCGTCGACGGGCCAGCCCAGGTACTCCCAGCGCAAGCCTGCGTTCAACGTAAGGCGGGGCGTTACGCTCCAAACGTCCTGCAGAAAGAAAGCCAGATCGGTCAGACGGTCGTTTCGTGTGACTACGCCACTGGCGATACTGGTGCTGTTGATATTGCTGAACCCGGTGCCATTGCCCCCCTGCGCGACCGGTGTGCCACTCAACCCGAGCAAAAAGTCGGGAAAGCTCTGGAAAGTTACAGTGCCGCGCATCCGGTTGTTGGAAAAGTAGTTGTCGTAGTAACGTCGGCCTTCCATTCCGCCGTGGACCTGGTGTTTGCCATGCGTCCAAGACAAGGAATCGCTAACATTGAAGGTATTGAGGGCAACATCCTGGTCGGAGTTGACGCTGTACCCGAGACTGAACGTCCGAGTAACGGTGATCATGGGGATATCATTAAAGATGGCAGAGTTGAACCTTGACATCCCGATTGCAGAAATCGGGAAGCTGTTCTGGCGGGCCATGCTGCCGACCAGCCGCGAAAAGCCGGCACGCCCCTCATTCACGAGCGACGGAGTAAAAATGTGAACGTCCTGCACCGCAAACAGCCGGCTCGAAAATAGCTGATTGGTACCGAACCCCGGCAGGGTTGCGGAGGGAAACGATTGAAACGTGGGCTGCTCGGCATTTACGCTCTTGAAACTGAGGAGATTCTTTGACGTGATTTGATGGTCGAGATTGCCGATGTACTGATCCTCATTGAACGTTGCCGGGGTGGAAGTGGCATAGTTGACACCGGACGTTGCCGAAATCTGCGGCGATGGAATTACGTAACTTCCATCCCCAAGTTTCAGGTTCAGCAATGCGAAGGCAACCGGGTTGATGTTGGATCCGTCAGCGGCGATTTTCACCGCTCCGCCCTTTGCCCCAGCTTGGCCGGCGAACGCGCTACCGATAGCGGCACGCGAGCGGTCGGTCGGAATAGCCGGCAAGGTCAACGATGTTGAGCCGGACAACCCGTTCACCTGACGTGTTCCCTGGTAGGAAAAAAAGAAAAATGTCTTCTTTCCGACAATTGGCCCACCGATCACTCCACCGAATTGGTTCTGGCGCAGTTCCGGCCTCGGCTGGCCTGTCGCGTTCAGGAAAAAGCTGTTCGCATTCAAGACATCGTTCCGGAAAAACTCGAAGACACTGCCGTGAAAGTGCTCCGTCCCTGTCTTTGTGACCAGGGCCACATTCGCGCCTCCGCTGCGTCCCGACTGCGCATCATACAAAGCAGTTTGCACTTTAAATTCTGCGATCGCTTCCGGAGAGGGGGTAACGATCCCGTTCGACGCAAAAGCGTTTCCGTTGGCGCTGTTGCTGTGCAGATTCACGGCGTCTACGCCATCGATGTATATCGCATTGGATCCGGTCCTCGCCCCGTTGGTCGAAATGTTCTGTGTGGCGCGGCCAAGCGCGCCAGCATTATTCAATGGGGCAGACGTACCGGGCGATAACGCCAGCAATTGAGTGAAATTCCGCGTCGACAAAGGAAGTTGCGTGATGTCACTGCCGTCCACGACCTTGCTCAGCGCGGGAGTATCTCTCTGCAGCGCGACCGCCTGGGCGGTCACCTCAACCGTCTGGACGATTCCCGCCGGCTGCAATTCCGCATCCACGGCCAGGCGGTCGGTGACATGCAGCGTCAAATGCTGGAGCACATTGGCGAAACCTTTATAACTGAATCTGAGATCGTAGTTCCCCGGCGCTACCGATGGGAACGCGTATTTCCCGGCGCCGTTGGTCGTAGCCGTGCGCGCTTCAAGGGTGGCCGCATTCTGCAGCTCGACGGTGGCGCCCGCCAGAACTGCGCCGGAACGGTCAGAGACCGTGCCGCTGATGGTTCCTGTCGTTTGTGCCGCAATCGTGCCTGACAGCAATCCTGCGCATAACCAATTCATTAGGCTTCGCTTCATATTTTCCCTCCTCAATTTCAATGCTCGGTTCGGCGTATTGCCTTCAACGTCTTTCGCCAACCTTGCTGTATCTTTGTTTCAAACATTTTCCTGTCACGACTCCTGCGCCAATTCGGAATCAATCTGGTTGAATGATGTCCACTCCCAGCATTGCTTCATCCTTCAAGCTGCGGCGCGGGGTTCTCTTTTCCCAAAGCGGTCACGAGGATCGCAATGAAGAATACAACAACGGCACAGATGGCCATGGCGCGGGCATAGGAGAGCCGATGAGCAAACGTCGCTTCCACATAGACGATCCCGCTCGCCAATACTACCCCGCACTGATTGGCAAAGCCAGGAAGGAAAGCCCGCACCGACGCCGGGGAAAGTTCTGCAACGTATGCAGGCACTACGCCCCAGGCCCCTTGCACACAAAATTGCAGCAGAAATGCCCCTCCAAACAGGAGGCCCACGCTGGGTGCAAATGCCCAGAGTGGCACCAGACAGATCGCTGCACCGAGCGCCAGCATGATAGACCTTCGTCGTCCTACGCGGTCCGAAACATGCCCAAACAGGAGGCCACCTGCAATGGCTCCAACCATCGCGACCGCGGTGAGAATCGTTTTCTGCCAGGGTGCAAAGCCCCACTGCCGTTCAAGGTAGGTTGGATACATGTCCTGGGTGCCGTGCGACGACATATGCAGGGCTAACATGAAGGTGACCAGAAAAACGAATAGTTTCCAATTGGCCTTGAGTGATTGCGACAGCTCCACCCACGACCTGCTTCTGCCTTTCTCCCAGGCAGCAGACTCGCGCACAGCGAAGGCCAGGTAGATGGCTGTTAGAATCGCGGGAACTCCGGTGGCGACAAACAGTATGCGCCATCCCCAAGGTCCGCTGAAAAGCGCATAAGCAAAACCCGCAATCAGGTATCCAAGAGCATATCCCTGCTGCAATAGGCCCGAGAGCAGTCCGCGTAGCCGCAAAGGGACTTTTTCCATGGCTAGCGAGGTGCCCACGCCCCACTGGCCGCCCATAACCACTCCAAATGTGGCTCGTGCAAGCAAAAACCCAACGAACGTCGTGGACATGCCAGTCAGTAACTGCACCAACGAGTAAAGCACAAGGTTCGCTATCAAGAGCTTCTTGCGTCCATACCGGTCGCTCAGCAGGCCAAAGACCAGGCCGCCAATTGGACGGCAAGCGAGGGTTGCGGTGAGACTGAGCGCGATCGCCCCATCGGACTGATGGAAGTCTCGCGCGATCGTTGTCAGTAGAAATACGACCAGGAAGAAATCGCAGGCATCGAGAGTCCAACCCACAAGCCCAACCAGAAAGGCTGCGCGATAGTCTGACGCATCAGCGCGGATATTCGTATCGCTTTGTGTGGGCGCTTCGACTATCTCTTGATCATTCAGATATGTGGCCATCGCAGTGCCTTCCTGATACGCAGTTGTCCGTCACAAAAATGTTTCGTGGCGGCTGTAATCAGAGTGGGCTGGATTGTGGCCGGACGGTCTCCTCTAAGTCCTTTAAGAACTCATAAAAAAACCTTAAAAAAATCTAAAGAGCAGTTGTTGCTGCGACTTCAGTGAGCTTGATTGCGACAGCGGTCCAGCAACCGAAAGATTGCAAAGGCGATAGGTCAGAATTTCATTTGAGCGAGAATGTTTTGGAAGTCAGAGTTGCTGCGGATGAGATCAAGTTCGGGATCAACTCTTGCGTATACCATCGAGGTGGAATGGTCCTCATAAGCCTTTTGCAGCCACCTAAGGGCATCAGTACGACGGCCCAATCCTATGTAAATGAGAGCGATGCTGAAGGGCGGGACATAGTGCTGCCGGCTCTCCTTCACTAGTTGTGCCACCAGCCGTTCTGCTCCGGCACGCTCACCAGAGTGCGCCTGTGCTGCACCCAGGAGTCCCTTGATGTAAGGATCGCCACCTGAAAGCTTCAGGGCCTGGCCGAGTTCCTGGACGGCAAGCTTGTAACGCCCCTCGGTTGTATACGTAATACCCAGCCTTGTGCGTGCCCGAACGAACGTGGGATCGATCTCCAATACTCGCTGCAGCGCCTGCTCGGCATCAGGATAGCGCCGGTTCAAATAGAGAATCCATCCGACATTTGTCGAAATGATGGGTGAAAGAGGCTCAAGTTGCTCGGCTTTGTGTATTTCGTAGAGCGCCTCGTCGGGCCGGTTCACCGCGGCCAGGTCGAGCGCGTACCAGTGGTGTGCAGTGGCGTAATTTGGTTCCAGCGCAATGGCCTTCTGAAATTCCTCTTCGGCGGTTTTGTAGTCCCAATCCGTGAAAAAGGCGATCATGCCGAGTGACGCATGGGGCTCTGCGAGGGATGGGTCCAGATGGATAGCACTGAGCGCTGCCGAACGGGCACTCGAGCTGGCCTGGCGCCCGGGTTCAATCGAGAAGGACGCCAGCAGCGCATACGAATCCGCGAGTCCTGCATATGCCAACGCATAATTCGGATCCTCCGCGATTGCCTCCTGAAATGAAGCGATACTCTTCCTCAGCGTGTCTTCCGTTCTTCGATTCCAATAGTAGCGGCCGCGCAGATACGCGGTCCTCGCCTTGTCGCTGCGGGAGTCGGAGCGCCGCGCACCGCGGATCGCGACCAGGTCCGCCAGCGACGACGAAATACGGGTGGCAATCCTCTCCTCGAGCACATCCGCCAAGCTCAAGTTCGGATCGGCAGGTTCTGTAAACGTAAGAAACCAGGTCTTCTTGCCGTCAGAGACGCGCGTCAGCGTGGCGTCGACGGTGATTCCAGCCTGTGAAAAATGAATGTCGCCATCCAGGACCGCGTCCACCCCAAGTTCGTGACCGGCAGAAACCGGGTCTCCAACCGGCCCTTTGACCGCCGACGAAACCGCCCCGGCGGAAGGCACCATGAGTTCTGTACCTCCACTCAGCTGATTGATCAAGGCAGTCGAGACGCCAACGCCCAAATAAGTATTCTGCCCTGGCGTTCCAGTCATCCGAAATGGCAAGACGGCAACAGAACGAATGGGAGATGATTTTCCCAAGCCCCGCTGCCAAGTGAACGCCCCCATTGCCAGCGCCACAGCAATGAATGCTGCAGCGTACCACGCAAGGCGCCGACGTGAAGAGCGCGGTTCTTCATCCGAACTCATCTGGACTGCGTGGGTTGGAGCGATACGAGCGGGTTCTGCATCAGCAGCCGCGGCTGACAAAGCGTCCGATCCCGGGGCCACACGCTCGACTTCTGCGACGAATCGATAGCCAATTTTCGATGCGGTCTGGATGAAGTGTCTCTCTTCCGGATTGTCGTCTCCCAGGGCTTTACGCAGCGAAGAGATCGCCACCGTCAGGTTTGCCTCTTCGACGAACGAATCCCGCCAAACCGTGCTCATGAGAGCGGACTTGGCGACTAGGTGTGGCGCGCTCCGCACCAGAAGCAGCAAGGTGTCAAACGACTTGGGCACCAGTGGCACCTGCAAGCCGGATTTGGTTAGCACGCGTTCTGCGGGATCCAGACGAAACGGCCCAAAGAGATAAGTGACGCCCGGTGCATCTGCCGGCACACAACTGACATTCGACTCGGAGTGAGACGAACTGACCATAAACCCTATTTCCACTTTGCAGAGATGCCGAACTTAGGAAGGCATTTTACGATGCAAAATAGGGCCGAGGCAAGTTCCGTTGATCCCGAATCCCGCAATCCATTTGCAATCCGTTTTCTCGTCTAATAGTGCTTTCTATATATTTATATGCCATCCGTCGCCCTGTATGTTGTTGAATGTACGTTTGTATGTGGATTCGAATCCCACTCTCTCCGCCATTATTTCATTCCATGCACTTTTGATCGTAGTTCAGAGCCTCGTCTGGTTCTTCGGCTTCGCTCAGAATCTCGGCCCGAATGCATCCATGTGTCTGATTGCTTCTGTCGCTACCGCAACATTCTCATGAAAAGATGTTCCGTTGTCAGGCCGTGCCGAAGGTTTTATTCCACTTCGCGCGGATGGCGCGAAGGAGTGACGGATAGACGACCAGCTTGCGGAACGGGTCGATCAGGGCCATGTAGACCGGCGTGAAGCGACTGACGCTGCACACATAAACGCCGAAATAGAAGCGGTACGCATTTGCCGTTTCGACGAGGGCGCTCAGCGCTGCGGCGTGGGCGGTGCGGTTGATCAGCTCGAGGAGCTGCTCGTTTTCGAAGCGGTACACGACGCGGAAAAGTCCCTCGCGCGTGCCCGCCGGCACAAGGGACTTCGAGCGGTCTGCGGTTGTCAGACGCGTTGTGAAGGTTTCCCACGCGGTTGCGGCTGGCTCGCGATCCCAACCAAAGAGCCGGCCGACGAAGAAACGGATGTTTAGGAGCGCGCGCACGACCGGCGAGCCTGTAAGCAGATGCCCCTTTCTGCTGCAATCATTTTCGCAACAATCGCAACCCACTTGCGATCGCGTGCTTGCCATCCGCAAAAACTCATCCAGCGTGATGCCGGAGCGGGTACGCGGCAGATCGATGGCCCACACGTCATGAAGGGACACGCCGGCAAGAAAGTCGTGAACCCGCAGAGGCAGCCGTTCGAACTCTTGCGTCGAGATCTGTGGCATCGGGCCTCCTTCGTGGTCGATGCGTGCTATCGCGATGTTACGCCAACAACCTCACAACTTCCGAGCTGCCGACTCACTGCTGGATAGACGCATCGGCCTTACACAAGATAATTTTCAAGAAGTCCTTGATACCAGCGGGGCCAGTCACGCGGACGATTACCGGCCCCATATTAGGTTGGGCAACCAACTCGAATGTCAGGAAGGGGCAACACTCCCTTTCTGCCACAATCATTTTCGCTATCATCGCAATCCACTTGCCATCGCCGGGAACGCGGAAAGCATACCCATCCCGGAGTTCTTCCGTCCCGATCACAGCAGACCTGAATTGAGCAAGGAGCGTTGCCGCACGCTCGCGCAGTTCCGCGCTCGTCAAACAGCAAGCTATCGGCATGTCATCAGAACCGTGCTTCATGGCCGGCTCGCGGGCGGAACGATGCCATTCATGCGCAGATACTCGACCATTTGTCCGTAATGGTCAAAAGCATGCGCCAGGGACTCCACCACCAATGCCAGGCGAGTTGCCTCAGTGCTTTTCAGGGGCGAGATCGGCGAGGATTTAACCGGCACAGTCTTCTGGCCGATAGCTTCGATTGCTTTGTCCAGATATGCAAATGAGCCTTTCAGGTAATTGAGAATTTCGGCCTTCGTTCTCACAGCTTCAGGCCCAAGCTCGTCGCCAGCATCTGCCGGTGGCTCCTCTCCCAAGGCCGCCGAGGCCAGAATGTAGTTGGTTGCGGACAGGTGTTTCACCATTTGACCGAAGGTACGCACGCCCTTGAATTCACCATCCGTTGGGGCAAAGCCATACTTGTCGGCGGGCATGGCATCAGCGGCAGACACGATCACGTTCTCGGTGAGCTTCGCTAAGACCTGCAGAGCGTGCTTTTCCCGTTCTGCGTCGAGGCTGGCAGTTTCCTTGGCGTCAACGTGCTGCTGCCCGACTTGTGCCAAAATGGTGCCGGAAGTCAACCACAGTACGAGCATCAATATCGATTTCATTTTCTGCATGAGTACTTCTCCTCCTGGCGGCAAAGCTCTGGACGCTTTGTCGCTCTATCCATTACGCTACAACTTAAAGTCGACTTTAAGGCAAGGGGTTTTTGTAAAGAATCTGTCAACCTTCGGATGTTGATCGGAAAGGGGTAATCTAGAATGTCCTTATGCCAGAATTAACGATTTCCGAGGTGGCGCGACAAGTTGGACTCCAGGCATCGGCGATTCGGTACTACGAGAGAATTGGATTGCTTCCCCGGGCCCCGCGAATGAGCGGGCAGAGACGATATGACACCACAGCGCTTTACCGTCTGGCAATCATTCAGCGTGCGCGTCAACTCGGTTTTACATTGACTGAAATCCGACACTTGTTCTTTGGTTTTCGCGACATCACTCGCGCTTCGGAACGCTGGCGAACGCTCTCCCAAAGAAAACTTGCGGAGTTGGATCATCTGATGGATGGAATAAAAGCCGTGCGAGGCGTGCTCAAAAAGTTGATGACGAAGTGCCGATGCGACACCTTGGACCAATGTGGCAAGGGCATATTTCAGAGCATGAATAGAGATGTCGTAGCTAGGCCGCTCCTTGCAAGTCATCGACATCGGGGAAAATATCCGACGAGTTTGCGAACCTGACGCAGTAGATGCCCTAAGAATTGTCTTTGGAATACCGGCCTTCCGCTATCGTCCCTTAATCTCCGCCAGTTCAGAGCTTTTCTTTCAAAGACTTGGGGGGATACCCTTCGGGCAGTTTAGAACTCGTAGCCGAAAAACGGCTTTCCAGGTTAGCCGCGTGCCCCACCCCTCATCCGGCTTGACAACCGACAGTTGGCTTATTAAGCTTTGGTTCCCCCCAAATCTGGCGTTAAGGAGTTACTTGAATGCCAAAATCCAACGATGAACCGAAAGGCTCTGCCGGCTCCAAGCTTGATCGTCGAGCAATGATGCGTACCGCGCTGGTAGTAGGCGGGGTATCCGCGCTCGCTGGCGCCGCGGCGGCTGCGCCCCGAGAATCCGAAGCCGTTGTCGCAGAAAGAGAATGGGCCAGAGCCCTGGCAAGACACATAGCCAACCAACTGCCGGAGGCTGTGCGGCAACTTCCTGACCTGCGGTTGACGGAAGAGCAGGTTGAAGAGCTACGCAGAGTGTTCCAGAATACGTTGGTCACCAACATGGGCTGCGAAGTTCCTCCCAGCTAAATTGGCAGCGATGCATCAGGGCTGAGAGTAGTGAGCTTGTGGTGTGTCAACACCGTTCAGTCGCAGTCCACACGTGACAACCATGAAAGTTTGCCTCATCAGTGCGCCCACGGCCAACCAGTTCGATCACCAGGCCGTGGGGGAAACGGATGCAGCTCGCATTATGGGCGAGCTTGCACCTGTCGGCATCCTCAGCCTTGCTGCCGTGCTTGAAGCCAGGGGCTTGCAGCCGGAAGTTGTGGACCTCAATCGCGTTTACTACGATTGGCGGCAAAAATCGAACCAAAATGAAACTGATTTTTGCAGTTTTGCCGGAGCCTACTTCGCCGGGCGCGATTTTGATTTCTTTGGCTTCAGTACGGTTTGCAGCAGCTACCCGCTGACGCTTCGCATCGCCGCTGAGGTCAAGCGAGTGCATCGTACGTCAGTGGTCGTGCTGGGCGGCCCCCAGGCGTCCGTCGTGGATGTCTCCACCATGCGGGCATTTCCGTCGATTGATCTGGTTGTTCGCGGTGAAGCGGAGGAGAGCCTTCCTGCTCTTGTCGATGCGCTGGCCGCAGGCAGCTCTCTCGCAGCAATCCCAGGCATTACGTTTCGCCGGCATGAAGATGGAGAAATCGTGCGCAGCCCGGATGCGCCCCTGGTTCTCGACCTAGACGCGCTGCCATTTCCCGCTTTTCATCTCTTTCCCGACGTTCGTTTCTGCCGCCACTTTCCGCTGGAGTTAGGGCGCGGCTGTCCCTTTGCCTGCACGTTCTGTTCGACCAACGATTTTTTCCGTCGCCGCTTCCGGCTGAAGACGCCGGCGCAGATGATTGCCGATATGCGAAGGGTCAAGCAGACCTACGGCATCAACTCTTTTGAGCTGGTGCACGATATGTTCACGGTCGACCGCAAACGGGTAGTGGAGTTTTGTGAAGCCCTGCTGGAGAGCAAGGAAGAGTTCACCTGGGGCTCGAGCGCGCGCACGGACTGTATTGACGAAGAGCTGATCGCGCTCATGGCCAGAGCAGGCTGCCGCGGTATTTTCTTTGGCATTGAAACCGGCTCGTCGCGAATGCAGAAGATCATTGACAAGGGCCTTGACTTGAACGATTCGGCGGAGCGGGTCCGTTCCTGCGACAAGTTCAAAATCAATACAGCGGTTTCATTGATGGCCGGCTTTCCCGACGAAACCATGAACGACCTGCGCGATACGGCAGCATTCTTTGTGGATTCACTGCGTTATGACCACGCTGATCCTCAACTCAGCATCCTGGCGCCGCTGGCGGATACTCCCATCCAGAAGCAGCACAAAGACTCGCTGGTCCTGGATGACGATGTGGCCGATATGTCTTATCGCGGATGGCGGCAGGAGCCTCAAGATCATGCGATGATTGCTGACCATCCGGAAATTTTTTCCAGCTTTTACTCTGTTCCCACGCCATACCTCGAACACGAATTCCTCAAGGAGTTACGCGACTTTCTTCTGACCGGCATGAGAGCATTTCGCCGGCTTCTCCTGGGACTCCATCAGGACAGCGGCGACGTAGTGGACGTGTTTCAACAATGGCAGCAATGGCGGGCAAAACACGGAGTACATTTTTCCAACAGCGATCGCACCGCCTACTACGCGCAAAGCGGCTTTCCAGCAGACTTCATCGAGTTTGTCAGGCTGCACTACATCCCTGCTGTGAGCAAGGCGCCGCTTGCGATTAGCGCGCTGGCGGAATACGAAGCCGCATTGCTTGGCCGCGATCATGAATCGGATCAAGAGCAAGTCTCCGACGACATTGAAGATCTGATTTCTCCGGACAGCCGTCCCCAGTTGCTTCCGGGAGTAAACGTCATCAAGGTTCCGGCCGATTATCAGGAGATTGTTCGGCGGCTCCGGCAGAGAAGCCCGTTGCATGACATACCCGTCAGGCAAGTGAAACTCGCAATTCGCAGAACTGCGACGGGGCCGGCGGAAGTTCGCCAGCTCTCGCCGCTCTCGGCCGAATTGCTTGGCCTTTGTGAAGGCAGCTTAACCGTAGAAGAGATTGCAGCCCGATTCCGGCAACATAAGATAGAAGTCTCGGGCATTCCGGCCGACAAGCTATGTTTAGCGGGGCTCGAGATACTGCGCCAGCAGCGCCTCATAGGCCTGGCGTAACCGAAATCGGTTTGCCTATTGATTTGATCGTTACGTAAATTTTGGTTCTGTTCGCGAGGGTCTGGCTGTCCTAATGGATTCCAGGCTCAGGTAAAGCGGCAGGACGAGCCGCTCCACTAGCGCGTGTGCGCTCATAGGCACGGCGTGGCGTTTTTGATTGCTGTCGTTGTGGAACTTTTTAGAAGGCTCTTTGGCATTCCATAGAGCCGCTTTGCGCATATGCTCAACATCCTCCGGCGAGCAGGCAGCGGATAAGAACTCAAGCATTGGCCCTAAAGCAGCTTCGGGGAGCTGCGCATAATTCATCAATAGGGTCTGGCCCGGCTGGTAGAACTTGAGTGCTTCTGAGAACCGTGCCGCCAGCACGCGCGCCCAGAACTCTTCGGGGCGCATCTCGGCCAGTTCCGCGGGATCACCTTCCACCAGACCGGTATCGGCAATCCCCGGCGGCAAGCGGTCGGCGGCGAAACGAACATAAGATCCCACGATTTCCAGTGGTTCCCGGTACAAAAATATCCAGGGCACGTCAGGGAAGACACGACGGATGAGGGGCATCTTCGCGATGGCACTGCTTGAGAATTTAATGAAACATTGCTGCTCATCCCCATGGCGGGGACGGCCCAGGGCCCCAATGACGGCTCGGAGCAGATGCGCCTGATCTGCCTCCGTGACCGGACTGTCGCTGGACTTGGGATAAAGCACCTGATTGACAATCGCAGGCTCCGACAGCACGATATTCTGCGGCAGAGATGCCAGCATCTGCGCTACCAGCGTGGAACCACAGCGGGAGGCATGAAAGATAAAACCTGTCGGCGGCCGCGCCGGCACCGTGTGAGTCAACAGCGTTTCGGCAGGTGTTGTAAGGTTTGCGCAAGGCATTTCTTGCTGGTGTTTATGAATGGTCTGGTCAAAGAGCGGCTCAACAAAGCGGCGCGCGTTCATCCGGCGCCAGTCGACCACGGGTCCAGAGCGTTCCCATCGGAGCGAAATTGGCGTCCATTCGGCGAGGTTGTCCGACTGCACGAAAGCTCCTGAAAACAGATTATCGAACGTGGTGGACAAAACAATAATATATGGAACTGCTCCACCGCCATAACACCCGGAGACCAGGCGTCCATAATCGTGACGTGGTACTCTCTTCGGAAGTAGAGGGCAGCATGTTTGGAGCACTCCTCTAATTGTCAAAGTATTTCAAACTATGTCGATGGGACTTGACCGGTTCAGGCATGCATCTGAATTCTCCAAAGGTCACGATGTGATGGGTTCCGGCACACGATCTCACTACACAGGATTTTATCGTCCCGGACTGAAGCCCCGCGGGTTGGCCGTATGGTTCACGGGCTTGAGTGGTTCCGGTAAGACTACAGTCTGCACTGCGGTATTTGCGGAACTATTGGCGCGCGGTATCAAGGTTGAGATGTTAGATGGCGATGCTGTGCGGAAACAACTGAACCGGGACCTAGGCTTCAGTAAAGAGGATAGAGACGAGAATATTCGCAGGATCGGATTTGTTACGGAGCTCCTGAGTGCTCATGAGGTCGTGGTGTTGGTTGCAGCGATTTCGCCGTATCGCGCCGTGCGCGATGAAATAAGGCGGAACATCGGTAATTTTTTAGAGGTGTATATGAATGCCCCGCTCAGCGTATGCGAAGCACGCGACCCAAAAGGTCTGTACAAGCGGGCCCGTGCCGGCGAGATCCGGGGGTTTACCGGAATTGACGATCCCTACGAGGAACCGCTAGCGCCCGAAGTCGTATGCTATACGGCGCGCGAAACAGTCAAAGAGTCCACCGATAAGGTAATCGCGGCAATTCTGGAGATTGCAGCTCGCCCGGAATCATGATCTGCCTTGAATTTCAACAAGCTTCCACAGGCCGTGCTTGGACTGAGGAGCTGGGTTAGCGCGGTGATTGGATGGCACTCTCAGGTGCCCCCGAAGCCCGACCCGATTTTGTTAACCAATCTAACTTGATCTTTTGTCGAAACAGACCCGCTGGTACGGGGTGGTTACCATCCATCCGCACGTAGTACAAATAAGGGCTGTCGGTAATCGACATATAACTCGGATCCTCTGACTTCGGATCAATCAATGAAAAATATTGATACGACCAGTTTCCCTCCGGCTCGCGCCTGAGCATTTGATCCTGCGTCATCGCCAACTCCGGCTTGCTCCAAACGTCATCGAGGCTCCGGCTGATTATCAGAAGATTGTTCGGCGGCTCCGGCAGAGAAGCCCGTTGCATGACATACCCGTCAGGCAAGTGAAACTCGCAATTCGCAGAACTGCGGCGGGGCCAGCGGAAGTTCGCCAGCTCTCGCCGCTCTCAGCCGAATTGCTTGGCCTTTGTGAAGGCAGCTTGACAGTAGAAGAGATTGCAGCAGAATTCCGGCAAAAATTAAGATAGAAATCTCCGGCATTCCGGCCGACAAGCTATGTTTAGCGGGGCTCGAGATACTGCGCCAGCAGCGCCTCATAGGCCTGGCGTAACCGAAATCGGTCGTCCATTGACTTGAGTCTGGCCGAGTTCGGCTCCAAAGCGGAGCCTCACCGGTTTGCACCATAATGGTGTATAATACATGTATGGCAGTAACAAAACAGGTGCGACGAAGCGTGACGCTTCCTTCGCAAGTTGACAAACAGATCGAAGCGATTGCAAAGAATCGCCGTCTTAGCGGCAACCGCGTTTTGGTGGAACTTGTTGAACTGGGACTTGACGCTCGCAAGCAGAAAGAAAAGGCGTTTTTTGAACTCGCGGAGCGGTTCCGCGATTGTGATGATCCCAAACAGGTTAAGCAACTAGGAGACGAGTTAGGGCGTTTCGTCTTTGGTGAATAATGCCGAAGATCGAAACGTGGTCTCAGATTCCTAATGCTGTTCGCGAGCATCTAATCGAGCGTATGCGCGACCGTAAGATTGGATTGGACGACCTCAATCGGCTCCGCGTTTGGATGGAATCGAGGCCGGACGTGCCGGATGGCCCCTGGTACAAGGATTTTGGGTCGTTTTAGCTTTGTGGTGAGGGCAAGTATCCCAAGACGTTTCTTCTCGCCGGTCAAACTGCAATCGGCACAAAACTTTGATTCTCAGATTTCGGGTCAATTGAATACCGCATCCAGCAACCGTGCCAGGTTGGCCTGTTCGCCGCGATTTTTATCTGAGCTCTTCTTGGTCAGCTTGTAGAGGCGCTCGCTGATGACTTGCTCTGCAACATCGGCGGGCACGTAAGTGCGGTCCGCGGGTTTCATGACCATCCATCCGTCTCGTGTTCGTCGTAGCTCCCAGCGCCGCTTCTCCGAGTGGCGCTGGTTTTTCAATTGTCCTTGATTCAATTCCACGCGGTAGTCAACGCGGACCTCTGCCCAGCCTTTGTCGCGCTTGATTTCCATCTTTTCAATTCGAAGCTGGTCAAAGATCACCACGGAGGAAGACGTTGTGCCGTCCATCCGCAAAACGCCTCCCGAGGCGTTGGTCAACTCTGAAATGGCTTCGCTCACACTTTCCGAAGTTGGCTTGGCCTGAGCCGAAGGGATAGGAATGCTTTCTGGAACCTGAAAAGGCTTTACCGAATCACGATCGCCCACATTAGTTGCCACACGGCGTAGACTTCCTGCTGACGCGATCGCGTTGTTCGCCGGATCCTGGTTATCGTTCTCTGCGTTTTCATTTAGGGTTTTTGGTGCCTGCCATTGCGGCGGTTTTCGCAGTGTGGCAACATCAGTCGGGGCTCCCACCAGATAGCGATAAAAGCGTGACGGTCCGCGTCCGCGCCAGTAATCGCTGTCGTATTGCTCGGTTTGGAAGCCCGACCCCACCGAGCTGTAAAACGAATGTTCCAAAGGATCAATCACTATCCCAACGTGCCCCTGCCACACAATCAAATCTCCCGGCTGTGGAGTCGAAACTCGTTGAAATTCGGGGACCCCATCGTAGAGCGTGAACGAAGGAACGTAAGGATAATCGAACCCTTCTGCCTGGAAAATCTGATGAACCAGATGCGAGCAGTCCGGCTGGTCATCTGGGTCCTCGGGTTCGGTCAAAGCCAGCTTTGCGAGCGCGAGGCCTTCATGCTGGGTAAGCAAATGCCCGTGCGTTTCGCGGCTTGCAGTTGACGTCGAAATAGCCGTTGTCGAAGAGCCGGTTTTGCTGGAAGAAGTTGTTGCTGTTAAAGAGTTGGTTTTGCTGTCAGTGCTCTCCATATCGGAGATGTGGCCCTGATATGGCTTCTGCGCCCAGCCGAGCGTACTAAGGCCGAGCATGCTGATGCCGAAAATGGCAACGGCAATCGTGGTTGCGGTTCTGGAACATCCCTCCATGCTGTTACTCCTAAAAGATCCATATTCCGCCCATCACGTGTTCACTGTTTAGATTAAGCTCACTCTTTAGGATTAGAAGCAGGAAAGAGGCAAGGGGTTAGTTGCTATCTTGAGCCTCCCTATTACCCAAGGTCATGCCCGCTTGCCTGAAGTCTGGGCTGGTTGAAGGGGCAGGAGGTTCTCCGCTCTGTTCTTTTGCGATCTCGTAAATTTCGCTGCAGATGCACTCTGGTACGGGATGAAACCCTGATAAGATTTGTGCTTCAGCAATCTTTCATTTATCAAGGAGCCCCCACCTTGCGCAAGTTATCAGCAGTAAGTTTGTTTCTCGTTTGCCTGGTCTTTCTGTTGAGTGCAGATTCTCGTCCGCAGGCGCCCGCTGAAGCTGGTCAGGCTGCTTCACCACAGCCGGCGCAAACCGGGAATCAAACGGCTCCCTCGCCATCCCAAGGGCCAGCACCTGCCTCGCCGGAATCTTCTAAGAAGGCCCCACCCGCGGCGGTGCAAACCATGCAGCCCGGGACCGCCTACGAATCTGCAACGGTTCTCAGAGTAACCACACGCCTGGTCGTGCTCGATGTCGTGGCGACAGATTCGCACGGCCACGCTGTCCTCGGTCTCGAACCCACTGACTTCACCGTGCTGGAAGACGGCAAGCCGCAGAATGTCCGGGCCTTTGGATTTCAACATCCTGTTGCGGCTGATCCCAAGTCAGCAACGCCGGCTCTGCCCGCGAATGTTTTTACGAATATTCCACGCTTTCAACTCTCCAGCTCACTGAATGTAATCCTGCTGGATGCGCTGAACACTCCGCTTACCAATCAGTCCTATGTACGGCAGAAGATGCTGCACTACATCGAAACCATGCCCACGGATTCACCCACGGCGGTTTATACCCTGGGACAGAAACTGCGCATGGTGCAAGACTTCACCACCGACCCTAATATCCTTAAAGAGGTGGTCAAGAAGACAGGCAGCCAGCCTTCGGCGCTGTTAGATAACCCTGCGGATGGAAGCGAAACGGTGCTCTATCCTCCAGGTTACTTCGATAACCTCCCGGAGCAGGCGCAGGCAGCGATCCAGAGCTTCGAGGCAGAGCGAACCAGCTTCCAAACCGACCTACGCGTCCGCTATACCCTGGAGGCGTTGCAATCCATCGCCCACTCGCTCGCCGGATATCCGGGAAGAAAAAACCTTATATGGATCTCGGAGGCATTCCCGCTTTCCATCAATCCTGACTCCACTGTTTCTTCCAATCCAGAATTTGGGGCTATGCGGAGTTATGGAGACGACCTCGCTAAAACTGCTGAGATGCTGACCGACGCCCAAATAGCAATCTACCCGGTTGATGCGCGCGGACTCGTGGGTTTTACCACCTTCTCCGCGGCCAGCGGCGGCACCGACCGGTTTGGCCGCAACATTCAGCTAGGAAATGCGCTCTCCCAGGAATCTACCGGCCTTTTCGCGGCACACGGAGCTATGGATCTGCTGGCGGAACGCACCGGAGGCAAAGCCTACTACAACCGCAACGACCTTGACGGAGCAATTCGCGATGGTCTCAGTGACGGCTCGACCTACTACATGCTGGGATATTATCCCGACAACAAGGAGTGGAACGGAAAGTTTCGCAAAGTGCAGGTCAAGATGGGCCACTCGGGTGTCAAGCTGCGCTATCGTTTGGGATATTACGCCACGGATCCGAAAGCTTACGTCAATGAAAATCCGGCGCAGCGTGCTCGTGAACTTGGCAATGCCCTGAGCCTGGACCATCCCGTTTCGACAGCTCTGTTCTTCGATGCCCGGGTAACGCCACCCTCGGAGCAGACTCAAAACAAGGTCAGCATTTTCTACGCTATTGATGTACATGCTCTCATGGTCGAACATAGCGATGACGGCTCAGAGCATGCCGATGTGGAATGCGTCGTACAGGCTTACAACGAAAAAGGTAAACCCGTGAATGCCAATGGCAACGTGATGAAGGCCACTATGAACTCCGAAAATTTCAAGAAGACCATGCAAACCGGGTTTCCCTGCAGGACCGAAATTGCATTGCCGGAAGGAAGCTACCTGCTTCGGCTCGGGGTCCGCGACAGCCGCAGTGGGTTGATCGGCACGGCGAATGCGAAAGTCAATGTGCCCAAGCTCGCGGAAACTAAAAAGGCGCAATAATGTGATAATTCCGAGCATGAGGGGTTCCGCAGCCTTGTTTTGGCTGCAGAGCCTCAGATACAGGGTGAGCGAAAAGTGAGCGCCGTGCTGCGCGAACTTTTCGCGAGGGCGTAGCAGCCTGGGTTTGGCTGCGGAGCCCTTAGATAGTTAGATAAGAGGATGATCCACAATGGCTGCCATGCAATGGCGTAAATCACCCCAGCACCTGATTGAAACGTTCGAGGCAGTTGTGCCCTCGGCTCCCACCGTGCTCCGCAAGATGTTCGGATATCCTGCAGCCTTCGTGAATGGAAATATGTTCATGGGGCTTTTTCAGGAAGATATGTTTCTGCGCCTCTCCGATGCCGATCGCTCCGAACTGCTGCTGGTCAAAGATGCCAGGATCTTCGAGCCTATGCCGGGGCGTCCCATGGGTGAATATGTTGCCGTCCCTCCCGTGCTGCTTGCCAGCCAGGAAAAGCTTCGGCCCTGGGTGGCAAAAGCATTGCAGTATGGCGTGGCGTTAAAACCAAAGGCGGGCAAACCAAAGCCAGGAAAACCCACGCCCAAAAAAACGGCACGGCCTGCAGCCAGAAAGAAAAAACGCTAACAAGGGACGCCGCGTTGTGTCTCAATTTGGTTCTTTTAACTTTGTATCTTTTAGTTTTGTATCTTTCATCAAGGAGCTTTGATCGCTTGCGCAAATTATCGGCAATTCGTCTGACGTTCCTAAGCTTGATTTTCGCGTTGTGCGCCAGCTCTTACCAGCAAGCACAAGACCAGCCAAATTCTTCCGCAGCGGCTCAGTCTTCATCGGCCAACTCGCCGCAGTCTTCATCTTCGCAGTCTTCATCTTCAAAGCCGCAGCCTGGGACTGTGCAGTCAGGAGAGCCCGCAACCGGTCTGGAGTCGGCAACGGTCCTGAAGGTGACTACCCGCCTTGTCGTGCTCGAGGTCGTGGCAACGGACGCGCACGGACATGCGGTCCTCGATCTTGTGCCCAAAGACTTCACCGTGCTGGAAGAGGGCAAAGAGCAAAAGGTCAGCGCATTCGGTTTTCAGCATCCGGTGCCAACTGATCCTAAGTTCAAACTTCCGGCACTGCCGCCGCATGTGTTCACCAACATCCCGCAATTTCCACCGGCGAGTTCCCTCAACGTAATTGTGCTGGACGCGCTGAATACCACACTGCCCAACCAGGCCTACGTGCGGGACAAGATGCTGCACTATCTGCAAACCATGCCCGCCAATCAACCTATGGCTGTCTACACATTGGGACAGAAACTCCGGATGGTGCAGGACTTCACAACCGACCCCAGTATCCTTAAAGACGCCGTCAACAAAGTGGGCTTGCGCTCTTCCCCAGTGCTCGACAACCCAGGAGGTGGGCCGGAAGCGAAGATCTTTCCTCCTGGCTACCTTGAGACGCAACAGGGGATAACGCCGGATATGATACAGGCCGTGCAGGACTTTGAAGCAGAGCGGACCAGCTTCCAGACCGACTTGCGGGTTCACTACACCCTGGATGCGTTGCTGGCAATTGCCCACTCGCTGGCCGGATATCAATGCAGAAAGAACCTCATCTGGGTCACAGAAGCGTTCCCACTCTCCATAACTCCCAGGAGCAACATCTCATCACCCAACATGACATTTGCGGGCACACGGAGTTATGAAAATGAGATTACAAAAACTGCGCAGGTACTTACCGACTCGCAAATCGCTATCTATCCGGTGGATGCGCGCGGCCTTATGGGCTCCGATTATTTCAATGCTGCTAATGACGGTACCGACAAGTTTGGCAGGTCACTTTCAACCGGGCCACGCATGCAGAATGCATTGTCAGACGCTTCAATGCAACTTGTTGAGGCGCACAGCGCCATGGATTCGCTTGCTGAAGAGACCGGCGGCAAAGCCTACTACAATCGCAATGACATTGATGGAGCAATTCGCGACAGCTTGAACGATGGTTCAACCTATTACACGCTGGGATATTACCCCGAGAACAAAGACTGGAATGGAAAGTTCCGTAAGTTAAAGGTCAAGGTTGACCGTGAAGGAATCAGGCTGCGGTACCGTCCGGGATATTATGCGGCCGATCCAAAAGAGAATGCCAATCAGGCTTCTAAACTGCGTGAGCTCGAGCTTAATGATGCGCTGAACCTCGATCATCCAAATTCGACGGGTTTGTTCTTCCGGGCCGATGTGTGGGCGTCTTCAGAAAAAACTTCAAGCCAGGTCATCTTTAATTACGGAATTGATCCGCACGCCGTTGTGTTTGAACGCGGAAACGATGGATTGGAACATGCCAGCGTGGATTGCCTGGTGCAGGCATACAGCGAAAAGGGCAAGCTGGTGAACTCCGCCAGTAATACCGTGCAGTCCTCTTTGAAGCCCGAGACGTATAAGAACGTCCTGCAATCGGCCTTCCCTTGCAAAAATCAAATCGAACTACCCGCTGGAAGTTACCTGCTGCGGCTTGCCGTCCGCGACAATCGCAGCGGGCTGATTGGCACCACAACGGGCAAGATCGCCTTGCCGTTCGCCCCTCCGCAACTAATTCGACGCCAGTAGCTTGATGCTATGTCTTTAAGTCAGACCATTCGCGGGGTTACTTACAACTTCGACGGCCTCAAAGATGTGCTGGCGAAGGCCTCACCTGCGCGCTCCGGAGACGAACTGGCAGGCATCTGTGCTGCGAGCGCCGAGGAGCGGGTGGCTGCCCGGTTTGTGCTCGCAGATCTGCCGCTCAACCGCTTTCTCAACGAAGCCATCATCCCTTACGAATCCGACGAGGTCACGCGGCTGATCGTGGATACGCATGACGCCAGCGCCTTCGCCGCGATTGCGTCGTTGACGGTAGGCGAGTTTCGCGACTGGTTGCTGAGTGATGAAGCTACCGGCGAGGTGCTGGCTGCACTCGCTCCCGGAGTGACCCCGGAAATGGCGGCAGCGGTATCCAAACTGATGCTGGCGCAGGACCTGGTTGCCGTGGCTCGCAAGATTCGCGTGGTCACGCGCTTCCGCACGACCGTCGGTCTTGCCGGAAGACTTTCAACCCGCTTGCAACCGAACCATCCTACAGATGACCCTGTGGGAATTGCCGCTTCCATGGTTGATGGACTCATGCTCGGCTCTGGTGATGCCGTCATCGGAATTAATCCTGTCAGCGACAATGTGACCACGGTCGTAACCTTGCTGCGGTTGATCGATCACGCCCGGGAAAAATATGCGATCCCCACACAGAGTTGTGTGCTCGCCCACATCACAACCCAGATGGAAGCGTTGCGCCAGGGCGCACCGGTTGATCTGGTCTTTCAATCCATCGGCGGAACCGAAGCGACCAACACCTCGTTCGGCATCAATCTTGCTTTGCTCGATGAAGCTCATCAGGCAGCCCGCGAATTGCATCGCGGCACAATCGGCGACAACGTTATGTATTTCGAAACCGGCCAGGGCAGCGCCCTCTCTGCTGGAGCGCATCACGGCTGCGACCAGCAGACGCTGGAAGCGCGCGCCTATGCAGTTGCTCGCCGCTATCGGCCGATGCTGGTCAATACCGTAGTCGGCTTCATCGGGCCGGAGTATCTCTACGACGGTAAGCAGATCATACGCGCCGGACTTGAAGACCACTTCTGTGGCAAATTGCTGGGGTTGCCGATGGGCTGCGACGTTTGCTACACCAACCACGCCGAAGCCGATCAGGATGATATGGATACGCTGCTCACGCTATTGGGTGTAGCTGGAGTGAATTACATTATGGGTGTGCCTGGGGCCGACGACATCATGCTCAACTACCAGAGCACATCTTTCCACGATGCGCTCTATCTGCGCTCCGTCTTAGGACTGCGACCTGCGCCCGAATTTGAAGCATGGCTGGCGAGCGGGGAATCACAGCACCTCACGGTACAAGCGCTGCTCCCGGCCGGCGCTACGCAAGCCGTGCCATGACTATAGAGAAGACGAATGCGCGCGTCAGCAATCTCCGGCATTACACCCCGGCCCGTGTCGCATTGGACCGCGCAGGATCATCCGTCACCACCCGCGAGATACTCGACTTCCAACTCGCCCACGCCCAGGCCCGCGATGCGGTCAATGCCGCGCTCGATGTCGGTTCACTCCTCGACGGATTGCGCCAGCGCAACCTGCCATGTTGCGCACTTAAGAGTGCAGCGCCTGATCGTGCAACTTATTTGCGTTATCCGAATCTTGGCCGCACGTTGAGTGCGGAATCGGCTGCGGAACTCAACGCTGCTGCCTGCGATGTTGTCTTCGTGATTGCAGATGGTCTCTCCGCGCTGGCCGTTAACCGGCACGCGCTGTCTCTGCTCGATGCGTTGCTGCCATTGCTTGACCGTAGCGAGTGGTCCATTGCTCCCGTATGCGTGGTCGAGCAAGGACGCGTAGCCATTGGCGATGCCATTGGCGCGGCATTGCAGGCAAAAACTTCCGTGGTGCTCATCGGCGAGCGTCCGGGGTTGAGCTCACCCGACAGTTTGGGCGTGTACATCACCTGGTCGCCGCGCGCGGGACGCAGCGATGCCGAGCGCAACTGCATCTCAAATATCCGCCCCGAGGGGTTGGGCTATGCAGCAGCGGCCAATGTGCTGGCATTTTATCTGCGCGAATCGCGTCAACAGAAACTCACTGGTGTCAAACTTAAACAAAACGCTATTTCGCTGAGCGAAACTGCCTGTGGAAAACTTTCCCCCCGTCAAACTTGAATCAAACCAGATTATGCCCTAGCATATAGGGCGTTTGTCAGAGAGGACGAGTTGTGACTTTATCATTTGGTACACAAAAGTCGGGTGAAGATGGAATCGTAATCCTGGCTTGCCAGGGTCAAATTGTTGCCGGCCGCGAAGGTTCTGAGCTTCGGGAAAAAGTCCAGCAGCTCCTGAAGTACACGCCCAATGTTGTTTTGGATTTGGGGGAAATCAGTTATATAGACAGCAGCGGACTCGGCGTTCTGGTCAGCCTGTATTCCACGGCACGCGCCGCCGGCGGGAAGATAAAGTTTGAAAATCTGGTGACGCCGGTCACTTATATTCGTCCTACTTCGCTGGCTTCATAAACAATATCGAAATTCTGTGACCACCTTGCAGGCGGCCCAGATCCAAGAGCAATCAGTTACTCACTGCCAGGGATCGGGATTCTCTTCTTCCCTGCCAGCTCATCGGCCGTTTGCTGGATGTTGCGCTGTATGAAGTGAGCATAGAAGCCCCAGTTGCCATATTTCTCTTTTAATTCAGCAGTCACGGCATCGGCCAACTCTTGTCCTGACTTCCCTGCAGACTGGGCTTTCGCTATATCCTGTCGCAGAGTCATCAGGTAGTCGCGAAAGTCACGGACATCGGCAGCCGTGGCAAGGTCGCCGTGCCCGGATACAAAAGTCGCAGAAGGATGCTCTGCCAGCAGCTTATCGAGGCTCTGGATCCACGGTTGGGTGGAAGCGTCAATCAGGTTGGGCAGGTGATGTTGCCAGACCAGGTCGCCCGCAATGACCAGGTTGGCGTCGGGCACAATCACAACGGAATCACCTCCGGTGTGCCCAGGCATATAGCGCACTTGAACCAACCGGGAACCAAGATAGAGATCAACAGCCTCCGAATAGACAATGTCAGGCAGTACCAATGCTTCAACGCGGGCCTTGTCTTCAGGCTTGGGATTCGCTCCAAAAAACTTCAGGTTCTCAGTGCGTAGCCACCCACGCACGTTGCGGTGCGCCAGGATGGTTGCGCCTGCCTCGGCAAACACCGCATTCCCGCCGGTATGGTCGAGATGGTAATGGGTGTTGACCACGTACCGGATGGGCAGATTGGTAATTTTGCGAATCTCTGCCAGCAATTCCCTGGCTGGTTCAGCAGCTATGAACGTATCCACTACAGCCACTCCGTTGCCGCCGACAACAAAGCTCGCATTGCTGCCGGCTTTGCTGCCGTCGCCACTGATAGCAGCGTAAACTCCATCGCCAATCTTTTTGATGGTGAAGTTGGGTGTGTCTGCGCAAAAAGCAGACAGCGGAAATAAAACCGCGAGCGCGACAATGAGCGTCGTCTTTAGTTTCATGAGGCCGAATACTAGCACGGAAAACGGCCTGCGCTCGGAGCGCTGTTTACTCTTTCGTAATTTTCTCGTCCTGCATTTTGACTTCGGCTTGAGGGACCCCCACTCCCCTTGCACGCTTGGGGTGCAAGCTGTAAGTCCTTTAAATACGTTTGAGAAAAACCAGAGAACTGTGCCTGCTTTATATAGAAACTGGTAAACATTCGGGCGAGGTGAGAGCCCCTCTTGGAGTTGGGTACGGTGGATTCTCCAGCCCCCAATGTCAGCAAGTAAATTTTTCAAAGAACCGAAAAGGCAATGCCTCACATCCCCTGGAGGATGCCTAGATACACTTCCAGCGACGATGATAATACGGGCTTCCTCGAAAGTTAATATTTTGATACCACAATGGCACTACGTGATGGCGAGACGCCGGCGCTACAGCACAGCCGGAATCTGCCGAGCCTCTTGCTATTTTTCGAGTGACACCTGTGTATCTGCCGTGGCTGGAGTCAAAGTTGCGATTCTCCAGTGACCATCGAGTTTGTGGCACATGGCCAGGCCACGTATATGCAGTGGGTCCGGAGAAGCAGTGAGATTGAAATCGTACTCAAACCATATGGCTTCACCGATGACGTGAAAACTGCTGGCATGCATTTCGAGGTGGGTCCCGGACTTATCACCAAAATAGTGCTCATGAAAGTAGGCCAGCACCTGCTTGCGACCGTAGCTCTCTGGATTCGGTTGAAACCGCGTGATCTGCGAGTCAAGACATTCTGCGACCGTCTTTTCATCCGCAGCATTAAAGGCGGCGATGCAATGCTGCAGGTCGCGGTTCATTCCGGTGATGAGGCTGTCATCCCGTCTCTCGTCAAGGGTCGTGAAGTGGGCAATCCGGCGCTTGAAATCAATGGTGGCCCCCATTTTTTCCAACAGGTCAGCGCCCAGAATTCCGTCAATACGTCTGCCGCAATTCTTGCCGAGGGCTGAGAGGTCAACCGCAAGCATCTTGAGTCCAACCAACTTGTAACTGCCGATTCTCGTCTCCGGAAGACTGACTTCGCGCGCGCGGGTGTTGACAGTCCCGCTGTAGGAGGCAATCTCAACCTCTCTGGATTCGCCCAGAACGAAGGACTCGAGGTTGAGTAAAGAGCTGGCAGCGGTATCCACCAGGAACAACATCGGCTTTTTCCCAGCAACCTCAACTTGAATCGCAGGCAGGCGGCCGCAATATTCGAGCGGGATCTCCTGGGCAGGCAAGCGACCGCTGGTGAGCATGGAAACCAGAACCAGGAAGCTTAGCCAGATGCATGGGGGTGCAGGCTTCATCCGTGCCGTCCTTAATCCCAAGCACTCTATCATAAAAACGAACGTTCGTTCTTTTTTATTTTCTCTGGTATACTCGCACGAGAATGGCCAGGCAACAAACTGCCCCGACGCGACGCCAGCCCCGTGGCGAGCGCACCAAATCGGCGATCCTACGCTGTGCGGTTGACCTGGCATCGGTCGAAGGCCTGGAAGGGCTCAGCATCGGCCGGCTCGCTGAGAAGCTCAACATGAGCAAAAGCGGGCTCTTCGCCCACTTCGGCTCCAAGCAGGAGTTGCAGCTTGAGACCATCGAAGCGGCGCGGCAGATTTTTATCGAAGAGATCATACGCCCGGCTCTTGCTCAACCAGAAGGGATGCTGCAGCTCTGGGCATTGTGTGATGGCTGGCTGTCGCACGTGGAGCGTGAGGTGTTCGCTGGTGGCTGTTTTTTTACGGCGGCGGCCTTCGAATTCGACAGCCGTAAGGGCCCCATACGCAACCGCATTGCGGAGATCATGAAGATCTGGATCGCTAAACTACAGGTTGCCGTTGAAGTGGCGCAGAAGGCAGGCCAGCTTGATCCCAAGGTGGATGCCGCTCAACTGGCGTTCGAGATGAACTCGCTCGCCATGGGAGCCCATTGGGCAAATCAGCTTCTCGACAAGAAGAATGCATTCACCGAGACCCGCACCACAATCCTGCGAAAACTGCGCAGCCTGGCAACCAAAAAGTGCCCGCCTCTGCCCAGGCTGACCACCCGATAGCAAATAGTTCTTAGCAGAGGAAAGATGCCAGCATTCCAAACGCAGATTCCCTCCGCGCGCGCTTATTCGTTTTCCCTGACTCGCGTGGCGGTGACTTCGATTTGAAAAGTATGGTTGCTGCTGGGATCATCGGAGCTGATGATGATGGTCGGTTTGCCCAATTCCACCGTAGCTCTTGCTTCGGTTTTGACCTGTTGAATAGTAGGCTGCCCCTGAATATACGGCGCAGCATTATCACTGCCTGCTTTTTCACGCGGAGTGACATTGGAGATCTCCACACTAATGCTCAGTCCAACCGTATGTTCACTTTCTGATCCAACCGTGCAGTCGATATTTTGCCCGACATCTAAATACTGAAACTCTGCCCCCTTTTCTGCCCCCTTTTCAGGACTTGCGCTGCCACTCTGAACCGGCACTCTCGACCCTGCACGAAGCCTGCCGGTCACGTGGGGTTCCACTCGGAGGCTATAGAGCCTGGAGTTCAGTTTCTTTTCGCCCTCCAGTTCACTGATTTTGAATTCCACGCGATACTCTCCGAGTTTCTTCCTGGCCTTATCAAAATCGTCAATCAATTTTTCGCTCAGCGCTATCTGGTCGGGCGTTCCCCGCACAACAATGGTATTGTGGGAGAAAAGCGGCTGCACACGATCAACCTGTAAAATCGCGCGCATGGTGTTCACAATATCCTGAAGGTCAGTAGGTTGCGTGAGGTTGGGAAGATAAAAGGTCTTGATGACCTGTTGCTCCAAGTCACGCCGCTTGCTGAGACTATCGGCGGCGACAAAAATACTGCTGGAGGTCACGGGCCGCCAAAAAGTCTTGGCCTCAAAGGCCACGATCTTGAGCGCATCCAGCAGCGAAACATCGTTCAGATCCACGCTGATGGGGCGTGGCGTGTAATCCGGATCGAAGAGCACGCTGATACCCGCCTGTTTGCCGATGGCCTCATAGACGGCGCGGCTGTCTGCTGCAAGTTTGAGAGTGATAGGCACGGAGATACGCCGCAATTCCACCGGCGGCGTCATTTCGCTCTGTTGGGGATAAATTGAGCTCGGGCCCCTTTCCGTTGTGCTCTTTTCGGTCGCGCTCTTTTCTGCAGAGTCCTGCGCCCAGGCCAGCGGCATTGCCGTCGACAGAATCCCGACAAGAAGCGCAAGTGTGTAGCAGATTTTCCTGGTCATAAGTTTCCTTTCTAATCCATTTTCTTAAATGGAGCGAGTTCCTTGATTTCGATGGCCTCAATGCTCAAAGCTGGAAGATTGCTTTCGGGCGCAGACTGTTGCTCAGCGACTACGGACTCCTGCTCTTGCCGGGATGTTTCGCTCGGGTCAATTGGCGGGGGCCCTTCCTGCTCAGAGGTTGATTCGTCTGCGAGCAAATCCCCTGGCTTCACTTCGGCTATCTGCAAGTTCACTTCGCTGCCGACTCGGTTCTCTTGCATGGTTGGCATTGTACGACGCTCCTGAACGTGCTGCACGCTGGCTTGCTGCGGATGATTCGTAACAGTGTTTGCCTGGCCGGTGAGTTCAACTTCCGATGGTGGCGTCTTCGTGGCTAGATTCTTTGGAGCCTCCGGCTTGGGACTCCGCACATTCACCATCGCCACCGCAAACAGCACCGCTGCGGCCGCTGCCGCAAACCCATAAATCCAGCGGCGCTGGCGCCGTGCAGCGTGGGCTTGCAAGTTCGCAACAATCCGCGTCTCCAGCCCCGCGCGCGGTTCGGCGGCGCTGTAATGCGCGAGTGCCTCATCTAACCAGCGGTCGTCCAATAAATGCTCGGCAGCGTCTTTCGGTTCTTCAGGATTCATACTTCTGCTCCAGCTTTAAATCTTTTCGTCCCGTCTTTGTTCCGTTCTGTGATGGCCTGCAATTTTTCCCGCAGCATCTGGCGCGCCCGTAACATCCGCACCCTCACGGTCGACTCTGGGATGTCCAGCACCTCTCCGATCTCCACCGAGGTCATTTCTTCTACAGTGGAAAGCGTCAAGGTTTCCTGTAATTCTCTTGGCAGTGTCGCAATCATGCGCTCCAGCAGCACGACCTGCTGTCGGCGAATTACGCTCTCCTCGGCTCCGGTACCGTTAGCCGGCAGCTCCGGCAAATCTTCGTCAGTGCCTATCAGCGGATGTTTCCTCCGCCGGTCAATCGCCACCCGCCATGCGATGCGCGCCAGCCAAGCACGTTGATTCAGGACCCCAGCGAGCTCTTTGGCGTGCTTCCAGACGCGAATGAACGTCTCTTGTGCCACATCTTCTGCGTCTTGCGGGTGGCGCAACACTGCATACGCCACCTGGTAGACAAAGCGCGCATGCTGTCGCACCACTGCCTCCACTTGCTCGGCCATGGACTGCGCCGCAATCGTTCGGCTCAAGATCGCTTGCTCCGGGAGATACATTGTGTTCTCTATTCTTGTAAGACTCTAACTACAGGCAAAGCGTTCATTTATTTTGACAAGGAATTTTAACCGCGGAGGCGCGGAGACGCGGAGAAGAATTGAGTCATTGGGTCATTTAAATCATTAAGTAATGGATTCGGCGTGTAAAAGGGCTGGCTGTAATTGTCGAATTATTGGTTTTTCAATGACCCAATGACCTGATGACTCAATGACTCAATTCTCCGTGCCTCCGCGGTTAAGATTCATACCGGCATAGGCCATGCGCAACAATGTCCGCTGGGAAAAGGGTACCCATACCAGTGCTGCGGTCGAGGCCAGAACCAGGCCTATGCCCATCCTCTGCCACAATAGAAAAGGAGAAAGGGCCCACAGCTCATCAAGCACAAAGAGGAAGGGAAACAGGCGCGAGAACTGGCGCTCGATGCCGCGAAAATCGAAGGCCACAGCCGAGAACCAATAGAGCCGGAGCGCAATCCCGAGCGAAGCCGTCACGATCACAACCAGGGCTGCGCTTTCGCCTCCCCGGCGAAAAAGCGCGTTCACGATATCGTCAATCAGGTGCACACCCGCGAGCGCGGGAATGTAAAAACACAGATACATCACCTGGATAAGCAGAAATAAAAAGCGCGGCACATTGCGGTGCGGCCGGGGAAGATCATGGATAGCATCCTGGCCTGAGACGCTAGCGGCTTCCGTATTGGCGCCGATTGCATTGACGGAAGTCGTGAGTTGAGCATCTTCACTTTTTTCCGTTGAGATTTTTTGCGGTGAAACTGGTTGCGCAGATTGCAACAATCCGTTATTAGAAACTTGCTCCGCCGTCGTAGTGCGGTCCTCCACTGTCACCGGAGCGATAAAACGATATCCCCGCCGCGGCAGTGTCTCGATAAAACGTGGTGCGCTGGAAGAATCTCCCAGAGTTTCACGCAATTTGTTGATCGCTGTGTTCAGGCTGTGATCGAAATCGACGAAGGTATCTGCCGGCCATAGTTTTTGCCGCAACTCCTCGCGTGTCACCAACTCTCCCGGCTTCTCCAGCAACAGGGCCAGGACCTGGAAGGGCTGCTCCTGCAGGCGCATCCTGTTCCCGTGCTTGCGTAACTCACCGGTGCGCAGGTTCGCTTCATATACAGCGAAGCGCACAATGGCAGGCTTGGAAATCTGGGGTCCAGCTTGTTCTTCCGGCTGCGGCATACCATTGGAATTTAACCACAAAGGACACAAAGGTTCACAAAGGTTGTTTCCTTGGAGCTGAGAGCTTGCCGCTTGGGGCTGTTCTTCAGCACTCCCTCAGTAAACGCAACATCTTGTGGTCAGGAAAGATTCAAGCACGATTACTCGCGCTTTTTTCTGAACGATTGCACCCATTGTTGAGCAATTGCTTATGTCTCAACCCATAACCCATAAAAAAGCTATTGACTTGCAACCATTTAGGCGTAGGATGTGGTCCAAAGTGGTAGAAAGTGGATAGCTATCTTGTTCTCTGATGTTGACGTGGTCGTAAGTGGAAAAGCTGTTAAAAATGTGCAAAACACCAACAGCCGACGCCAAAACACCAGTAAAAAACCAAGTAGCCGTTTCTTTCGCCATTGAAATTCTAGTTCCAGCCGCCATTGTAGCGGTTTTTAAAGGTTTAAAGGCACCCGGGAATCGGGGAAAGCAACATGTTTCGCGGCAACCATCCAGCGCGGGTAGACGAAAAGGGACGGCTCAAGGTCCCAGCGGAATTCAAGCGTCTGATCGACGAGAAGTACGGGATGGAGTTCTACATCACCAGCCGCGATGGCAAGGTTGCAGAGATTTATCCAGTGGAAGAGTGGCGCCGTATCGAGGAGAAGCTGGCCAAGCTGTCCAACTTCAATCCTTCGAAAAAGAGATTTCTGAACAAAGTGAACTATTACGGCCAAGTGGTGGAAATGGATGCGCAAGGGCGGGTGCTGATCCCGCAGATTCTGCGCGAATCCGCCGCAGTTAAGGGCGACGTGGCCGTGTACGGAAATTTGACGTACCTGGAAGTTCGCAGCATGGAAGTCTCGAAGCAACTGGCAGAGGAACAGTTCACGGCAGAGGATGAAAAGACACTCGACGAGCTGGGCATCTAGTGACAGACGAAGAAGAATCGGGTTCGGAAACAGTCCCTCAGGGGATAGAACACGGCCGCAGCGAGTTTGGCCATGTTTCAGTTCTTTTAAAAGAAGCGATCGATTTTCTTGCAATCCGGCGCGGCGGCACCTATGTGGACGCCACCCTGGGAGCGGGCGGCCATGGCTACGAAATCGCAAGGCGCCTCGGCCCCGAGGGTCATTTGATTGGCCTCGATAAAGATACGCGCGCGCTGCACATAGCACGCCAGCGGCTTACCAGCCCGCCGGCTGAGCTCAAGCAAGATTGGCCCCGCATCACTCTGCTGCATTCCAGCTTTGCTGAGGTGGGCAGGCATCTTCCCCCGGACTCGGTGGATGGCCTGCTGGCTGATCTTGGGTTGAGTTCCCTGCAGCTCGCCGATAGCGCGCGCGGATTCAGTTTTCAGGCGGAAGGGCCGCTCGACATGCGTATGGACCCGCATGGTGAGCGCACCGCCGATCAAGTGGTAAACCACATGCGCGAAGAAGACCTCGCGAATGTGATTTACGAATTCGGTGAGGAAAGGAGGTCGCGGAGAATCGCCAGAGCCATTGTCCGGGCGCGGCCGATAACAACTACCGCTCATCTTGTAAAAGTTCTATCGGCTGCGCTCCGGCCAATGAAAAGCGAGCGCATTCATCCCGCGACACGGACCTTCCAGGCAATCCGAATCTTCGTAAACCGCGAACTCGAGGACCTGCAGGCGCTGATGCAATCAACGCCTGCGCTCCTCCGCAAGGGAGGCCGGCTGGTCATCATCAGCTTCCACTCCCTGGAAGACAGGATCGTGAAAGATGCGGTCCGAGAAGGCGCAAGTCAGGGCCTTTACCGCGTTCTAACTAAGAAGCCGGTTACAGCGCAGCCGGAGGAGATCGAACGCAACCCGCGCAGTCGCAGCGCTAAGCTGCGGGCCGCGGAAAGGATTTAGGTAAAACGATTTTTCGGGACGGCATCGCCTATCTGAAATTCAGGGCGAAAAAAATGTAGTTCCTCAGAAAGATTCCAACCTCTTCGATGCCGTCCCGAAGAGATTTCTGAGGTGAACGTACGAAGGTGTTGGGTAGAGACGTAGCTTGCTACGTCTCAGCAGTGAACAGTAGATGGAGTGCTTTTATGTACACAGGCAAAATGATTGATGAACTCGTTCAGTGCGTGCAGCGTGCCGAGCAACATGTAGAGCTTGAGTGCCAGATTGCCTTAAAGAAGGCGGTGCTCAACTCCGCGGGCTATGCCACGTATATCTACGAATCGGCAAAATCCGAACAAACGGCGGTGGCGTAATGGCGGCGCGAGCAATGACATTCCCAATGCGGCGGCAGGCCCTGACCGGCATGTGGATTCCGGCGCCAGGAGTCACGCGGCGCAGCTCATATTGGAGCGGCACGCCTGAGTTCTACTTTGCCAAGGAGATTGATAACTCACGCCTGGTGAAAGTTGCCGACCGCAAACGCAATCGCGAAATGGTCATGCTGGTGGCGGCCATGAGCATCTTTTTCCTCCTGGTGATGACTTATGCCTGGCAGCACTTCAGCTCCGTCGAATACGGCTACAAGATTGAAGCGCTGAAAACCCAGCGCGACAACACGAATGAATTGAACCGGGCGCTGCGGCTGGAGCAAGCCTCCCTGCGCGATCCCGAGCGCATTGATGTGCTGGCGCGGCGCATGGGATTGGGCTCTCCCCAGGCCGGCCAGGTCATGCGGCTCGATCCGGCGGCGAGCGATGGTGGCGCCTCCACGATGGCCCAGGCTTCTCAGATTGCCGTGGTGACGTTGAGTCAATAATTTTAGGACTACGGTCCTTAAGGTCTTCCAGCCAGGGGCTTCAACCAAAGCAAGCGGCTGGTCGTAATAGAGTTGGCGAACGCGCAAACTGCGTGTTCGCCAGTTCGTGTCTTTGGAAGAAGGGCTCTCGCGGCAAAACAAGCCGCTGCGCCCTCGCGAAAAACTCGCGCAATACGGCGCTCGCTTTTCGCTCACCCGGCTCTAAGGGCTCTCGCGGCAAAATAAGCCGCTGCGCCCTCGCGAAAAATTTGCGTAGAGACGTAGCTTGCTACGTCTCCACTGTCTGCGCTACCAAGGAGCCGGCGGCAGGGAGGAGACAGCAACCTCTGAAATTATGCAGGCAGAGCCGGGGACGGCTGTGCCACACGAGATTCAGCGATTGAAAACTTGAATGGCAGTAAAAAGTAATCCTCTCAACCCGCGGCAACGCCTTCTGATCTTCGCGGGGACTCTTGTTTTATGGCTGTTTGTCATCTGCGGCCGCCTGGTCTACCTGCAAATTTTTTCCTACGGAGATTTCGTCCAGCGCGCCGCCCACCAGCAGCAGCGCACCATTGACGTAGCGCCCAGCCGCGGCATTATCTACGACCGCAACGGTCACGAGCTGGCCATGTCGGTCGAGGTGGATTCCATCTACGCCGTGCCCAGCGACATTCCCGATCAGGCGACGACGGCTTCCCTTCTGGGCCGCATCCTGCAGGAAGACCCGCATGAACTGCTGGCGCGCATGAAGTCTTCGCACAGCTTTGCCTGGATCGCGCGCAAAGTGGACGCCTCCACCAGCGACCGCATTCGCGCCTTGAACCTGAAGGGCATTAATTTCCAGAAAGAATCCAAGCGTTACTATCCCAAGCGCGAGTTGGCGGCGCAGACTCTGGGCTACGTTGGCCTGGATGATGAAGGCCTGGGCGGCCTCGAGCGCAGCTTCGATTCGCGCCTGCGGGGCAAGCCGGGCAAGATGCTCATCTCCATGGACGCGCGCCGTAAATGGTTTGGCCGGGTCGAGCGCCAGCCCGAGAGCGGCGAGAACCTGGTGCTGACCATTGACGAAAAAATCCAGTATCTGGCTGAGCGTCAGCTCGAAGCCGCAATGAAGCAGACCCACGCGGTTGCAGGCACGGTGATTGTGCAGAATCCGCGCACCGGTGAGGTTCTGGCGCTGGCCAACTATCCCACGTTTAATGCGAATGCCTTCAATAAGAGTGATGCCCAGGCGCTCAAGAACCGCGCCGCCAGCGACGTGTACGAACCCGGCTCCACGTTCAAGGTTGTGACCCTGGCCGCTGCGCTGGAAGAAAATCTCACCACCCCCGAAGAGGTCTTCGACTGCGAGAACGGCTCCATCATGATCAACAATCTTCGCATTCACGACCACAGGCCCTTCGGGTCGCTTACCGTATCGCAGATCCTTGCGCAATCCAGCGATGTGGGCGCCATCAAAGTTGCCTTACGCCTGGGCGACGAGCGTTTTGATAATTACATCCGCGCCTTCGGCTTCGGACATCAAACCGGTATTGAACTGCCTGGTGAGACCCGTGGCCTGACTAAGCCCGTGAATCGCTGGTCCAAGGTTTCGATTGGGGCGATCTCAATGGGACAGGAGATCGGCGTCTCTGCCCTGCAATTAGTCTCCATGATCTCCACTATTGCCAATGATGGTGTTTATACTGCGCCCCGGCTGGTGGCTGGCGCTCTCGATCCCGGCGGAAGCCACGGAGGCGGAGTGCAGAAGGTGGTGTTTCATCCCGTCGAACAGCGTCGTGTCATCTCTACCCTGACCGCCGCCGAGATGAAGAAGATGCTGGAAGGTGTAGTGCTCTTCGGCACCGGCAAACGCGCCATTCTGAACGGCTACACTTCGGCTGGCAAGACCGGGACAGCACAAAAAATAGATCCGCGCAGCGGCACCTATTCGCATACCAACTACATTGCGTCGTTTGCCGGTTTTGCTCCGGTGAACAATCCCGCAATTTCCGTTGAAGTTATCCTGGATTCTCCCCAGGGCGACCACGAAGGCGGTGATGTTGCCGCTCCGGTTTTCGCGCGCATTGCGCAGCAAACCCTGGAATATCTGAACGTACCCCACGATACCGAAATTAACGACCACCGCCGGCAACTGCTTCGTGCTTCCATCAAGCCCGATGACACCAATGACAGCTCTCCCGACCGTCTGGGAGACACCTCGGCCGTTGCCGACAGCCAACCCGCCACAACAGATGAAGCTCCTGCCGTGGCCGACAATTCGCTTTCGGCAGCCAATACAACCAAGCCCTCTGCTGCTCACATCGTGCCTGCGAGCCTGAAGGCGAAAGGCAACAACTGCTGCCAGACTCCACAGGCGCCGAGTGTCGCGCAAAATACCAGACCGGCCGACCCGGCTGGCAAGAACCCGCTGCCGCCTATTCAACGCGGCACCATAGTAGTGGATGTTGGCGGAAGCACGGTTGCTCCTTCCCTGCTTGGCCTGCCGGTTCGCAATGCGCTCGAGACCGCACAGCAGGCCGGTGTTGAAATTGATATCGTCGGCAGCGGCGTAGCCCGTGAGCAATTCCCGCCGCCAGGAGCGCGTTTGGCACCGGGGGCGCACGTCTCGGTAAGGTTCGCGCGCTGAGCTTGGTATCAAACTGATATCAAACCCTTGGCTTTTTGAAGAATTGTAGCCATCATAGAGCGAGGGCGCCGCACCCTATGTTTTGGGACGAAGCCCTTAGAAACGGGTGGGCTTTGGTGAGCGCTGTCCCCCGCGAACCAAAAGCGAGTCGGGACGCAGCGATCCCGGCTTTGGCTTGATGGGGTTTAGGACGGCGCAGCACTCCGAGCGGAGTCGAGGGGTACGGAGCACTTAGACGGAAGACGAGACAGCGCTTCGGCAACTACTTCAATACCCGGTTATGTGCGCGGTATGTTATTTATTTTTAATGACTTGGGGCCGCATCGACTACTTAGAGTAGTGGGGGGTAGGGGTACTACTCCAAACCAGGTAGAACAAGGGCTGAGAGCACGGCAGGCTCGGTGAAAGGCCTGGGCTTGTGCATGTTAAATTGGGCCAAAGGCAATGAACTTCCATGATCTGCTCCAAGGCGTTGAAGTCCTCTCCCGCAGCGGGGAGTCTGCGCTTTTTGCTGCGGCCGTTACTGGTGTGCCGCACGATTCCCGTCGCGTCGAGCCGGGCAATGTATTTGTCGCCATGAAAGGCGAGGCTACCGATGGCAACCGCTACATTGACGCTGCCATCAAGGCAGGCGCGGTGGGGGTTGTCTCCGATTCGCCTTCTGAACCTGCACGCGCGGGTGTCGCATGGGTGAGTGTCCCGCATGGCCGCCGGGCATTGGCTACAATCAGCGCCAATTTCTACGGACATCCCACTGAGAAGCTCAAGATTACCGGCGTCACCGGCACCAATGGAAAGACCACGACGACGTTTCTGCTCTCGCAGGTTCTGCGCTTCCTTGGGTGCGGGGAAGTTGTGCTCATTGGAACCGTTGAGTATCACTTCGCGGGTGAGGTTATCCCGGCACCGCATACTACGCCGGAGTCGCTGGAGCTGAACCGCATCTTCGCCAAAGCCACCAGTCCCAGGCTGGGGAAATTGGCCGCCACTGAGGCTGTCATGGAGGTCAGCTCCCACGCCCTCGAGCAGGAGCGGGTCTACGGCATTCCCTTCGACGTCGCCCTGTTCACCAACCTCACGCGCGACCACCTCGACTATCACCACACCATGGAAGAATACTTCGAGGCCAAGAGAGCCCTCTTCGCTGGATGCGGCACGCCCCCTCCGCGCGTCGCGGTCATTAATACCGACGACGCCTATGGCCGGCAGCTTGCCGAATTTGCCCGCTCCCAGGGATCTGAAGTGTTGGCCTACGGTCTGGAAAGCGGAAAGTTTCGTGCGGAAGGCATCCTCATGTCACCGCAGGGCACAAATTTCAGGTTGCAAACGCCCCATGGCACGGTGGAAGTTCACTCCAAGCTTGTGGGCAAGGTGAACGTCTATAACATGCTTGCTGCAGCCGCAGCCGCCATCGCACGCGGCGGCGAACTGAAAGCCGTTGCCAAAGCGCTTTCGCAGTGCAAGAGCGCTCCCGGACGCTTTGAGCGCGTGGATTGCGGCCAGCCGTTTTCCGTAGTCGTGGATTATGCCCACACCGATGATGCTCTGCGCAACCTCACAGCATTGGCGCGCGACTTTATGGCCGCGCAGAAAAAGCCCGGACGCGTGATCACCCTCTTCGGCTGTGGCGGCGACCGCGATCGCACGAAGCGCCCTCTGATGGGGGCGGCCGCAGGTGAAGGCAGCAGCTTTGTGGTGCTGACCTCTGATAATCCGCGCAGCGAAGATCCGCTTGCCATCATTGACGACGCCCTGCCCGGCCTGAAGAAAACTGGAAAGCGTTATGTTGTCGAACCCGACCGCCAAAAGGCCATTGCCTTGGCCCTCTCTGAGGCGCAGCCCGGAGACATAGTGCTCATCGCCGGCAAGGGCCACGAAAAGACCCAGACGACGCGTGAAGGCGTTTTCCCGTTTGATGATGTGGAAGTAGCGCGCACGCTTCTGCAACAGACCAGGAAGCCGTCCAGCACCAGGAGCGCGCAATGAAGCTGCCCTTGGAGCGGGTTGCCGAGTTCACCTTCGCCAGCGGCGAATTCAATCTGCGCGCTGTGGCGCAGGGCTATTCCATAGACTCGCGCACCATCGCCCCAGGAGAGTTATTTTTCGCCGTCAAAGGCGAGCGCCTCGACGGACATGATTATGTAGAATCCGCGCTGCAAAAAGGCGCCGTGGGTGCCGTTGTGGCCCGCAGCCAGCTTACCCGCTTCCCGGTCATGAGCGGGCTGCTGGCCGTGGATGACACTTTGGTTGCTCTGCAATCCCTGGCGACTGCCGTACGCCGCATTTGGGGAAAGAAGCTGATTGCCGTCACCGGCTCGGCGGGAAAAACCACAACAAAAGAGCTGATCGCTCATCTTCTCGCCGCTAAATTCCGCGTTCTTAAATCCGAGGGCAATCTCAACAACCACTTCGGATTGCCTTTGCAACTGCTGCGCCTCGAGCCGGAGCACGACATCGCCGTCATGGAGATGGGTATGTCTCATGCCGGTGAGATCACGGCGCTGACCCGCATCGCTCACCCTGAAATCGGTGTGGTAACCAACGTTGCCCCGGTGCACTTGGGATTTTTCCGATCCATCGCCGATATCGCTCGCGCCAAATACGAGCTGATTTCTGGCCTACCTGCCGGCGGAACTGCTGTGCTCAACGCCGATGACGCTTATGTCTCGCAGTTTGGGCGCGACTTTCACGGAAACGTACTTATGTATGGCATTGAGCATCCTGCTGACGTGCGTGCGCAGAACATCAGCTCGCAGGGCATCGAAGGAGAAAGCTTTGATCTGTTGACCGATCGCGCCAGCACTCGCGCGCACCTGCCTTTGCTGGGGAAACATAACATCTATAACGCGCTGGCTGCGCTCGCCGTTGCTCTGCAGGAAGGCGTTCCCGTCCCGGACGCAGTAGCTGCGCTGGCCAAAACCGCTCCGCCTGACAAGCGCGGCCAGGTCATCCGCGCCAAGGGGATCACAATCATCAACGATTGTTACAATTCCAATCCAAAGGCGCTCGATGGAATGGTGGATGCACTGGCGCAGCTTCCAGCCAAACGGCGCATCGTGGTTGCCGGAGAAATGCTGGAACTTGGCGACGCCGGTGAAGAGTTGCACCGCGCCAGCGGCCAGCATATCGCTGGAAGTAAAATTGATGTCTTAATTGGTGTCCGTGGCTTGGCGCAGTATATGGTGGAAGAGGCCGGCAAGGCGGGAATCGAAGCGCATTTTGTGGCGGCACCTGAAGACGCCGGGCAATGGCTCAAGCGTCAGACCCGCAAAGGCGATGCGGTATTGCTCAAAGCCTCACGCGGCGTAAAACTTGAACGTGCTTTGGAAGTGTGGGGATTGAAGCACTCTAGTACACAGATCCTCAAGGGTAAGAAACGAGCTAAGCCCCGCAAGGGAAAACGCTGAATTTGTAATAACGAACGAAGGAACAAACGGAGGAAAATTTTTGCTCTACTGGCTGCTCTATCAAGTTCTTCAACCGCATTTTTCTCCGTTTCGTATTTTTCGCTATTTGACCTTCCGCACGGCCTTTGCCAGCCTTACCGCCTTGTTCATGGGACTGATTGTTGGCCCGGCGGTCATCCGTCAGTTGCGCGAGTTCCAAATTGGGCAATACATCCGCGAAGAGGGCCCCAAGGCGCACGCCAAGAAAGCTGGGACGCCCACCATGGGTGGCGTGCTGATCGTGATTGCGATTCTGATTCCTACACTTCTGTGGGCAGATCTTACGAACAAATTCGTCTGGCTGGCGGTCTGTTCCACCTTGGCCTTCGCTGCTATTGGATTTGCCGATGATTACATTAAGGTCATCCACCGCCGTAATCTGGGATTGACCGCACGCACCAAACTCGCACTGCAAATCCTGACCAGCCTCGTCGTGGGTGTGGCGCTGGTTGTGCTGCAAGCGCATGGAGGCTACTCCACCCACCTGATCGTGCCTTTCTTCAAGAACTTTCATCCCGATTTGGTCATTACATCCTGGCTGGGCAGGTTTTATTGGCCGCTGGCTTTTGTGCCTTTTGTCGCCTTTGTGGTCATGGTGCTGGTCAGCTCCAGCAATGCTGTCAACGTGACCGATGGCCTCGATGGCTTGGCCATCGGCTGCACCGTGATTGCCGCGGGCGCTCTCACGGTTTTGACCTATGTCAGCGGACATGCGGTTTTTGCCAGCTATCTGGAGCTGCAGCACCAACCGCAAGTAGCGGAGTTGAGCATCTTCTGCGGGGCCATGGTAGGCGCCAGCATCGGATTCCTCTGGTACAACGCCCACCCCGCAGAGGTCTTCATGGGCGACGTGGGCTCGCTTGCTCTGGGCGGCGCCATCGGCATCATTGCGGTAATTATCAAGCAGGAACTATTGCTGCCCTTCATTGGCGGCGTCTTTGTCATCGAAGCGCTTTCGGTGGTGTTGCAGGTGGGCTCCTACAAGCTGCGCAAAAAGAGGATCTTCAAAATGGCTCCGCTGCACCATCACTTTGAGCTGCTGGGCTGGTCGGAGTCGAAGATCATCACGCGCTTCTGGATCGCGTCGCTCATCTTCGCGCTCTTTGCGCTCACGACATTGAAGCTGCGCTGAGTTGGCTCTCGCTGGTTTCCGGAAGCTGGAAGTAACGATGTCCAGACGTAGAGACGTAGCTTCTACGTCTCTGTAGCGAGAAAAAATGTTTGTGTACTAGAGTCGTAGCAAGTTTTCTGCCGGTTCTCATGGCAGAATGACAAGAGAAGAATGGACCTTCAAGGCAAACGCGTACTGATTGTCGGGCTGGGCAAGTCGGGAGTCGCCGCCGCGCACTTTTTGCAGGAGCGTGGCGCGCGCGTCACCGTGTCTGACGCCAAACCCGAGTCCCAGCTTGGTAAGGAGATTCCCGAGCTGCTCGACCGTGGCATTGCGGTCGAGACCGGAGGCCACGGTGAGCGCACCTTCCGCGGACAGGACCTGATCGTGGTCAGCCCCGGCGTGCCCTATGATGTGGCCCCTCTGGTGCAGGCGCGCAACCAGGGCGTGCACGTGATTGGTGAAGTGGAGCTGGCCGCACGCTTCCTGCAGGGGCAGATTATCGCCATCACCGGATCCAACGGCAAAACCACCACAACGGCCATGACTGGCGAAATCCTCGAGCATGCCGGGCTGGAGGTCCAGGTAGGCGGGAATATTGGAACGCCGGTAATCTCCATGGTGGCGCAGTCTTCACCAAAAATTTATAACGTGCTTGAAGTCTCCAGCTTTCAACTGGAGACGATTGAGGGCTTCCATCCCCACATTGCAGTCATCCTCAACATCACGCCCGACCATCTGGATCGTCACCGCACCCTGGAAGGCTACACCGCCGCCAAGGCCAGGATATTCGAGAACCAGACGGAAAAAGATTTTGCTGTGCTTAATGCCGATGATGCTATCTGCTGCTCGCTCGGAATAAAAACCAAAGCCCAGGTAATTTGGTTCAGCCGCAAACCTGAGGCAAAAATTGAAAACGGAGCTTACGTGCGCGACGGCAAGATTTTCTGGCGGCGGGCCGGCAGTGAACAAGAGATCATGCCTGTCAGTGAGATTCCGCTGAAGGGCGCTCACAATTTGGAAAACGTCCTGGCTGCAGTTGCTGCCGCTCTACTGGCTGGATGCGCGCCGGGAAAAATCCGCGAAGCCGTGGCGCAATTCAAAGCTGTGGAGCACCGCCTGGAATTTGTAGCCACGATCAACGGGGTGGAATATTTCAACGACTCCAAGGCCACCAACGTTGATGCCACGATCAAGGCCCTGGAATCCTTCCCTGCCAACATCCACATCATTCTCGGCGGCAAAGACAAAGGCAGCGACTACACCGTGCTGAAAGATTTACTGCGCCAGCGTGCCAAGCGGGTTTATACCATCGGGGCTGCTGCGGAAAAGATCGAGTCACACATTTCAGGCTCAGCGCCCCTGGAGCGTGCCGGAACATTAGAGGCCGCCGTGCACCGCGCTGCCGAACTGGCCGAACCCGGAGACGTCGTAGTGCTGGCCCCGGCCTGCGCCAGCTTCGATCAGTTTGAAAACTACGAGCATCGTGGGCGCATATTCAAGCAGACCGTGCAGGCAATGGCAAAACGCACTGGAGCAGCATAATGGCGAAACGCATCAGTGTTGATAAAACGCTCTTCACCGTCACCGTGCTGCTGGTGTTTGTTGGCTTGGTCATGGTCTTCAGCGCTTCTGCAGTCATGGCGCAAGAGCGCTTTGGTTCGCCGTATACCTTCCTCATTAAGCAAATCATCTGGGCTGTAGCCGGCCTGCTGGCCATGGTCGGACTCATGAACTTCGACTATCGCCGCTTCAAGCATCCCGCAGTTGTATTTTCTTTGCTGGGTGTAACCACGTTATTGCTGCTGGCTGTCTTTTTTCTCGACCGCTCGCACAACACCCATCGCTGGATTCGCTTCGGCGGATTCTCCCTGCAACCCTCCGAGCTGGCCAAGCCGGCCATCATTTTGTTTCTCGCCTATTTCCTGGAAAACAAACTCAAGTCAATGGACGACTGGCGGCATACCCTGCTGCCGGCAGCGGTTCCCATTGCGCTCTTTGCCGGGTTGATTGTTCTTCAGCCCGACCTGGGCACCGCGATCGCCTGCGTGGCCATCGCCGCCACTATCCTTTATGTAGCCGGCATGCGCCTGCGCTACTTCGGATACGCGGTTGCAGCCTCGTTGCTCCCTCTGTATTTCCTGATCTTCCGCGTGCAATGGCGCTATGACCGCATCCTGGCATTTCTGAATCCCTATTCCGATCCGCAAGGACGCGGCTTTCACGTGATTCAATCGTTGATCGCGGTCGGTACCGGCGGCTTCACCGGAGTGGGCCTGATGGAAGGCAAGCAGAAACTCTTTTATCTGCCCGAGCCGCAGACCGATTTTATCTTTGCCGTCACCGCCGAAGAGCTCGGCCTTATCGGTTCGCTGATTGTTGTGACCCTGTTCGCTATTTTTCTCTTCCGGGGAATACGGATTGCCTTCAAGACCAACGATCACTTTGCGCGCTTTCTCGCCCTCGGCATCACCGCCATGGTAGTGATCCAGGCCCTGATGAATATCAGCGTGGTGCTCGCCCTCATGCCCACCAAGGGAATCCCGCTGCCGTTTATCTCCTACGGCGGGTCATCTATATTTATTACCCTGGCCAGCGTAGGCGTGCTGTTGAACATCACGCAGCAGACAGATTAGGACAATTTCGAGCGCGTTAGTTGTTGGAAGCACCTCAGTTTTTCCTGGATGTCATCCTAGCGAGGCGCTTGCGCCGAGTCGAAGGACCCCGAGGATGTTTCAATTGCCCATGCGACTGCAAGGCATTCTCTGAAGAGCGCTGGCTGTTTCGAAGATCTTCATGGGAGGATCAACTATGAATCACGATAAAGAAGAAGCAAAAAAGCTGATAGAAAGTCTGCCGGAAAATGCCTCTTGGGATGACATCATGTATGAGCTTTATGTAAAAAAGAAGCTCTCAGAGTCTCTGAAAGCGGCTAATGAAGGAAGAACCGTTCCGCACGAGGAAGTGAAAAAGCACTTTTCCGGTCAATGAAACCTACTCCTCTGCGTTCCTCCGCGTCCTCTGCGGTTAATATAAAGTCATGCGCGCAATCCTTGCAGGCGGCGGCACTGGCGGACACGTAATTCCCGCCCTCGCCATCGCCCGCGAACTCCAGCAGCGCTATCAGGCTGAAATACTCTTCATTGGCACGGCACGTGGCATTGAAAACCGTCTGGTTCCGGCCGCCGGGTTCGAGCTGCGGCTCATTCAAGTGGGCGCGCTCAAGAATGTCAGCCTGGCCACACGCCTGCGCACTCTCTTTGACCTGCCCCGCGCCATACTGGCTTGCCGGGGCATGCTGCGCGAGTTCCGTCCTGACGTAGTCATTGGGGTCGGCGGATACGCCTCTGGCCCCGCCATGCTCGCCGCCTGGCTGCGGCGCATTCCAACCCTCGCCTTTGAGCCCAACGTGGTTCCCGGGCTGGCCAACCGCGTGGTGGCGCGGCTGGTCTCGGCGGCGGCCGTCCATTTTGAAGAGACCAAAAAATACTTCCGCAATGCGCGCGTGACCGGAGTCCCAGTGCGCAAAGAATTCTTCCTGCCGAAAGAAGCCGCAAGCCCGGCAAAGCAAACCCTTCTGGTCTTCGGAGGCAGCCAGGGCGCCAGTGCCATCAATCGCGTCGTGCTGGAATCGCTCCCCGGATTACGGCAGGCATTACCCGGACTGCACATCATCCACCAGACCGGCGAGCGCGATCACAAAGATGCGCAGGCAGCGTATTTACAAGCCGGCATCTCTGCCGAAGTGCTGCCTTTCATCAACGAGATGCCGCAGGCCTTTGCCCGTGCCAATCTGCTGCTGTGCCGCTCCGGCGCCAGCACGGTCGCCGAAATCACTGCAGCGGGGAAAGCGGCTATCTTTGTGCCCTTCCCGCGCGCGGCAGACGATCATCAGCGCCGCAACGCGGAAAATCTGGCGCAACAGGGCGCGGCCGTGCTCATTCCCGAGCCAGAACTTTCCCAGCAGAAACTGATCTCCACAGTTGTAGATCTGTTGACTCACGCTGATCGGCTGCGGCAGATGGAAGAGGCCGCCAGTAAATTGACCCACCGTTATGCCGCCGAAGAGATTGCCGATATTGCCGCCCAATTGGCCAAGATTCCTCTTGCCTCCAAACCCGCGGAAGCGCTGCGCCACGAAGCCTAGTCCTGCCCAATCTTCCAAAATCTGCTATCGTTTTCTCTGCGTAACCATGTTCGCAAAAATACAGCGCATACATTTTGTCGGCATTGGCGGCATCGGCATGAGCGGCATCGCCGAGGTCCTGCTTACGCTTGGGTATAAGGTTTCCGGCTCCGATTTGAAGCTCTCTCCAGTGACTCATAGGCTGGCCCGCCTGGGTGCAACCATCTTTGAAGGACACAGCGCAGAAAACGCCGAGGGCGCCGAAGTCGTCGTCATCAGTTCGGCCGTCAGCGAGCGAAATCCCGAGGTTGAGACGGCTCGCCGCCGGCACGTACCTGTCATCCAGCGGGCCGAGATGCTGGCCGAGCTGATGCGCATCAAGTACGGCATAGCCATTGCCGGCATGCACGGCAAGACCACAACTACTTCCATGGTTGCAGCGGTGCTCGCTGCCGGCGGGCTCGACCCTACCATCATCGTCGGTGGCCGCGTGGACGCCATTGATTCCAACGCGCGTCTCGGCAAATCGCACTACCTGGTCGCTGAGGCCGATGAGAGCGACCGCAGCTTTCTCAAGCTCTCGCCCATCCTCTCGGTCGTAACCAATATTGACTGTGAGCACATGGATTGCTACCGCGACATGCAAGACGTTGAGCAGACCTTTCTCGAGTTCATGGACCGCGTGCCCTTCTACGGCATGGTTGTAATCTGCAATGACGACGAGCGCCTGCGCGGGCTTCTGCCCAAGGTCCGGCGGCGTGTCGTAACCTACGGTACGCGCGAAGGCTCCGACTTCCAGATCGTCAGCAGCACAACCGCTCGGAGCAGCGGAAAAAACATAGGACACTTCGGCGTGCGTTATCGCGGAAAATCACTAGGCGATTTTTCTCTTCATGTCCCGGGAGCGCATAATGTCCTCAATGCCACGGCTGCCGTGGCCGTGGGCGTTGGCCTGGATATCCACCTCGAAGACATCCGCGCAGCCCTGGAAAAATTCCGGGGAGTAGACCGCCGCTTTCAGCTCAAGGGCAAGGTCAACGGCATCAGTGTGGTGGATGATTACGGCCACCACCCCACGGAAATCCGCGCCACGCTCGCCGCTGCACGGCAGTGTGGCTACGAAAGAATTCATGTCATCTTCCAGCCCCATCGCTATACCCGCACCCAGCAGTTGATGGAGGAATTCACCAACGCCTTTGGCGACGCCGATACCCTCCACATCCTCGATATCTACGCCGCCAGCGAGCCGCCCATCGAAGGCATCACCGGCGAGGCTCTCGCGCGGGCCGTTGCCCAGCGCTCCGGCAAGAAAGTTTCGTACAGCCCCTCGTTTGCCGACGCAACTGAGGCGGCGGTTGCCCAGGCCCGCGAAGGCGAGCTGATTCTCACCCTGGGCGCAGGCAGTATTTCCCAACTTGGCCCGCAGATTCTGGAGCGGCTGGCAGCCAACACGAAACCGGTTGGGATTGAATCATCGGATCATTGAGTCATTGCGACATTGAGTAATCGGGTAATTGTGTAATTTGGTAATTGATTTGTGCGCATAAGCTCAAATTACACAATTACGCAGTTACCCGATTACTCAATTCTCTGTGCCTCTGTGGTTAACAAAATCGCCCCTGTGGAAAATTCCTCTTATCTATTTGCATCAAATAAAGTTATAGTTGAATAGAGAAATGTCTCGAGACGACGACTTCTATATCCCCGAGCGCGAAAGTCGGACCCGGCGGCCTGCAGTGGCAGCGCAGGCGGAAGAAGACGTTGACAACGAACTCGACAGCCGCGTCGTTGATCTCGATACCGACGAAGAATCTTCTTTCCTGCGTGCACAGAAACGCATCCCGGTACGTCGCGGAGCGCTTCCCAAGAAAACTGCCAACCGGCTGAAGCAGGTTTCAATTGCACTCTTGCTTCTCGGTGTAGTGGCTGCCGCGCTGGCCACGGCTTATTTCTACGGCACCGGTTCCTGGCGCTTCCGCATTGATTCCAGCGACAACATTGAAGTTGCCGGCACGCAGAACGTCACCCACGGCCAGGTCATGGAGATCGTAGGCGGCGACATCGGCCGCAACATCTTCTTTGTCCCTTTAGCGGACCGCAAAAAGCAGTTGGAAGAGATCCCGTGGGTGGAATCGGCCACCGTGATGCGTCTGCTGCCCAACCATCTCAGGATCGAGATTCACGAGCGTACACCCATAGGCTTTGTGCGTATCGGTTCCAAAGTCTCGCTCATTGACGCGAGTGGTGTGGTGCTGGAGCTGCCGCCGCACTCTGCCGCCAAATATTCTTTCCCCGTGATCGCCGGCATGGAGGAGTCTGACCCGCTCTCCACCCGCGCCGCCCGCATGAAAATCTACGGAGAGCTTGTGCATGACCTCGATTCGGAGGGCGCGCACTACTCCAGCTCCATCAGCGAGGTTGATCTCTCTGACCCGGAAGACGTGAAAATTACCGTGGCTGATCCCGAAGGCGCTGTGCTCATACACCTGGGAAGCAGTCAGTTTCTCGAACGCTATAAGATTTATCTGGCGCACATAGAAGACTGGCGCCAGCAGTTCAAAAAAGTGGAGTCGGTGGACCTTCGTTACGACCACCAGGTCATCGTCAATCCCGAGACCTCGAGCAATCGTGAGCGCACCGATTCCACAACCGGCAACGCAACGCAAACCCAGGCATCGAGCAACACAGCACCCAGGAATACGGCGCCCAGGAGCACCAAACCAAAGCCCGTTGCCGCGCCGCACCCGGCCGCCGGCAACGCACATAACAAGCGGCATCATTAAATAAAGCATTGTAGAGACGTAGCCCGCTACGTCTCCGCATCTCAGACGAACATAGATTTTGTGGGTATGGTTACAAAAAAGCAGAACCTGATTACAGCCATTGATGTTGGCAGCGCAAAGACCTGCACCCTTGTTGCCGAGAGCACCGAGACGGGAATCCGCTATCTCGGCCATGGTCTGAGCGACTCTCGCGGCTCGCGCAAAGGCGCGATCATTGATTTGGAAAAGGCCGCCGCCAGCGTGCAGCGCTCCATGGAAAAAGCCGAGGCATTGGCGGGCGTGACCGTGGAATCGGCGGTGGTGGGCATCGGCGGAAACCACGTGCGTGGGGTCAACAGCCGCGGAGGCGTGAGCCTGGGTTTACGCGCGCGTGAGATTACCCGCGACGATATCCGCCAGGCCGTGGAGAAGGCCCGCACTATCCCTCTGCCTGCCGAATGGCAGACCATGCATCTGCTGCCGCAGGAATTTATTGTGGATGAGCAGAACGGCATCCGCGATCCTGTGGGCATGTTAGGCAGCCGCCTCGAGGTTCAGGTTCACATCATCACCTCTATCGCCAGCGTTACGCAGAATGTTGTCACCGCTCTGAACCGTGCAGGCATCCAGGTAAATGACACCGTCTTTGAGCCGCTGGCTTGCGCGGAATGCGTGCTTAAACCCGATGAGCGCGAGTTGGGCGTCTGCCTGCTCGATATCGGCGCCGGATCAAGCGAGCTGATCGTCTATCACGAGGGCATTGTGGTGCACACCGCGGTCATACCCATCGGGGGCGACCACTTCACCAACGATGTCGCCGTGGGCTTGCGCACGCCGCTGGCCGACGCCGAAAAAATCAAGCGCAGCTTCGGATGCGCCGTCGTGACCCGCGTGCCCGAGAGCAATGAAATCGAGGTCCCCGCCGTGGGCGACCGGCCTTCACGGCTGATGCCGCAGCGCTTCCTGGCCGAGATTCTGGAGCCGCGCACGCGCGAGCTGTTCGAGCATGTGCGCGATAATCTGCGGCAGTCGCGGGCACTGGAGTTTTGCGCCACCGGCCTTGTGCTCACCGGCGGCGGCGCCCGGCTCAACGCGCTGGAAGAAATCTGCGAAAACGTTGTGCGCAAACAGGTACGCATTGGCCGGCCAGCACCCATGGCCAAGCTGCCGGCAGAGCTGGCTGAGCCTGAGTTTGCCGCCGTCCTGGGGATGATTTATTACGGAAACCGCTCGCGCCATGTGCGCCAGGATGACGAGACCGGGCTTTCTGCCCGGCTGAGATCTTTTTTGGCGCGGGCATCGATGTAAGACAGTACTCAGTTTTCGGTTAAGACATGCTATTCACGAGCACAGCGCAGTGTATCAGGACACGGCTTCAGCCGTGCCGTAAGTTGCAGAACAATAACACTTCCTTGCTGCCGCAGGCATGCGCGCATCCCGCAAAGCGGGAGGAGCGCACAGAACAAACGTTTTCCGATCGCACGAATGCAATTTACGGTTTCGAAAGAAATTTCGTTGCACGAGCAATCACTCACGTTAAACTACAGCCCTAAGAAGGTGAACATGACGGACCCAAAATCGAAAAACAGCGATATCCGCATACAGTTCAACGAAGAGATTCGCAACAACGCCAAGATCAAAGTGATTGGGGTGGGCGGTGGCGGCGGCAATGCCGTCAACCGCATGATTGACGCTCACGTCGAGGGCGTGGAGTTCGTGGCCGCCAACACCGATCTGCAGGCGCTGCAGATGTGCCGCGCGCCTATCAAGATCCAGCTTGGGGTAAAGCTCACCAATGGCTTAGGCGCGGGAGCTAATCCTGATGTCGGCCGCAAGGGCGCTTTGGAAGATGCCGATAAGATCATCGAAGCCCTCGAAGGCGCGGACATGATCTTTGTCACCGCCGGTCTGGGTGGCGGCACCGGCACCGGGGCTGCGCCGATTATTGCCTCGCTGGCCAGCGAGATGGGGGCGCTCACCGTGGGAGTAGTCACTAAACCCTTTGCCTTCGAAGGCAAGCGCCGCATGCAGCAGGCAGAAAAAGGATTAGCTGAGCTGATCGAGTGCGTGGACACCATGATCGTGATCCCCAACGAGAAGCTGCTGGCCGTGGCCCAGAACGCAGGCTTCTTTGAATCGTTCCGCGTCGCCGATGACATCTTGCGGCAAGCGGTGCAGGGCATCTCTGACATCATCACCATTCCCGGCATCATCAACCGCGACTTCGCCGATGTGAAGGCCATCATGGCCGGCATGGGCTTTGCTGTCATGGGCACCGCCACCGCCAAGGGCGAGCGCCGCGCTACTCAGGCGGCGCAGGCGGCGATTGCCTCCCCGCTGCTCGAAGCCGGCGCCATTGACGGCGCGCGCGGCATCCTGATCAACATTACCGGCTCCAGCTCGCTGCGGCTGGCCGAGGTCAATGAAGCTTCCACGATTATCCAGAGCGCGTCGCACGAGGACGCCAACATCATCTTCGGCGCGGTGCTGGATGAGAAGATGAAAGAAGAAGTCAAGATTACGGTCATTGCCACCGGCTTCCGCGAGACCAAATCGCAGCAGCGCGAACGCTCCGCTACTGCAGCAGCAGTTGCTATCTCCAGTGCGCGCGCAGCCTCGTCTTTTACGCCCAGCAAGCCTACCGAACTGCCACAGCCCCAGCGGCTAGCCCCAGAGGCGGGAGGCCAGGCACAAGTTCCGCCTAAAAATACATTTACTCCGGCCTTGCAGCGCACACCGGCAGCCCCAACACGTGAAACTCCGTCACTGGACCAGGTCAAGAGCAACGTCACCAGCAACTTCCCGCAGGATGATCTGGATGTGCCGGCATTTATCCGGAAGCGGGGCGACCAGTAAGTTCTCAGTCGCCAGTCCTTGGTCCTCAGGAACGCAAGGTGGCGGCCTTCCGAGACAAATCCCTCCGCAAAATAAGCCGAGCGCAGAGGGTGGGGGTACTTGCTAGGTAGTGGTTGGAGCCCTAACAATAACGCTGATTACCGCATATCTAGCGGCTAAAGTTGATGTCGGGGCGGGGTACTTGCTGAACAGGTCGAGATGGTGCCGATCCACTAGTAAGTCCTCAGTCGTCAGTCCTTAGTCCTCAGGAACGCAATGGGCTGTCCCCAATGGCCTTCACCTCCGAGAAAACCCCCGCCGCAAAATAGGGCCGAGTAGCGGAGGGTGGGGGTACTTGCTAGGTAGTGGTTGGAGTCCTAAAAATAACGCTGATCACCGCATATCTAGCGGCTAAAGTTGATGTCTGGGTGGGGTACTTGCTGAACAGGTCGAGATCGTGGCCGGTCCCCAGTGTCGCCCCCTCCAGGGCTCAGCTTCTTTCTCCAGCTTACCCACCGCTATCGCGGTGGGCTAACCTCTGACCGCGCCTCCCCCACCCCAACACGCGCGGCGCGTGTTGGGGACCCCGGCTCCAGCGCTGGGAGCATCACAGAAACGAGATACAGCAAGACTTGAAGAAGGTATAGCCAGTATTCAGAATCCCTGTATCGCAAACGAGTTGTCAAAGAACCTAAGGGGCACAAGCCCCGCATTCTTGAATGCGTGTTCTATCTTCCGTAGCCAAAACCGGGCTACGCTCTCGCTTAATGATGGGCGCTGATTGTTTGAAATGCAATGATTTGATACCACTTTGATATCACTTTATCATAACCAAGGGTGATATTCAGAGCGCAAGCAGCCATAAAATGAGGGGTTTGTTGCTATTTTTGGCCGTGGTGTGGGCAAGGTGCCCCCCACGACAGCTGGCGAGACGCTGGCGCTACGTCAAATTCCTATCTTGGCCGGGGGGAATGGAGCACGGTCAGCGGAGTGGACAGATTGCCCTGAAAGCCTCCGCCGCCACTGTAAATTGCCTGGATTGTGTGTTGGCCCACGCTAAGCGGAGTCGTTAGGTTCAGTGTCGCCAGGCTCGCAGTCACTGGAACCGTGCCGAGGACATTCGTTCCATCCCTGAACACCACGGTGCCATTGGTCCCCGGAGAAGGCGAGACCGTCGCCGTTAGAGTCGCGTTTTGCCCTCGCTCAATGGAATTTTGCTGCCCAGGATGCAGCGGTGTAACAACCAACGTTATTGCACTGCTTGTGCCCGTGTCTCCGGGATTGTTAATCACCTGCGTCAGGACCGGCGAAGTGCTGGAAGCATACAGGGAATCGCCACTGTAAACCGCTGTGATGGAGTGCGCCCCAGCGGTTAGGGTTGTGGTCAGAAACGAGGCAGTGCCTGATCCATCGAGAGCCTGTCCGGTTGTAAGAGTGGTATTGCCATCCTTGAAATCCACGGTTCCCGTGGGCACACCGCCAACAAGGGCCGAGACGGTAGCTGTGAAGCCGACTGACTGGCCCATTTGCGAAGGGTTAGCGTTGGTGACGACCATGACTGCCGCCGGGGCTTTATTGACGGTTTGAGTGAACGGAGAGCTCGTGCTGCCCAGAAAGTTTGCATCCCCAATGTGTACGGCCGCGATGCTATGTTGACCGGGCAATAGTAACGAACTCGCGTAGCTGGCTGTCCCGCCGGTCAGTGCGACAGGCGCTCCCAGCGTGGCGCCGCCATCATAAAATTGGACCGCGCCGGTCGGCGTCCCTGATCCAGGCGCAAGTGTCGAGACGGTTGCTGTGAATGTTATTTGTTGACCGAAAGTGGAAGGATTTATGGAAGACGAAACGCTCGTCGAAGTCGCAGCCGCAGTCACGTTTTGATTAAATGGCTGCGAAACGGCAGGCAAGTAATTCAGATCGCCGCTGTATGCCACAGTGATGGAATGTATTCCCGAACTGGCGAATGCAGTTGTATATGTTGCATTCCCGTAAATATCCAGAGGCACGCCGGAGGCGATCGTGGTGTTGCCATCCCGAAAATCTACCGTGCCTGTGGGAAAACCAATAGGTGTGGGTGGACCGGCAATAACAGCCTGCAAGGTGACAGGCTGGCCAACCTTCGCAGGGTTGGTTGAGGAGAATAAAGTTGTTCCAACCTCATTGCCAACCCGCAGTCTGTAAACCACACTCCCCGAATTGTTATAGCCTGCGCACCACACCTGGTAGTTGCTTAAGCTGGTGAACTTGGTGTCACAAGCATCCATTTCGTGGCCGGTATCAACGTCCAACGACCAGCTCTGGCCGCCGTCATTGCTGAAATAAATTCCGCCCACTCCCGAGAAGATATTTCCTCCGGCTGCCCAACCCAACTGTGGATTCAAAAAGCGTATCTCGCGGATGGGCCAGGGACTATCGAGAGTGCGGTCACTCCACGTGGCCCCGCCATCTGTGGTGCGATGCACCCAGCCTTCGACATTGGGTGAAATTTCACCGCCAGCCACCCATCCATTGAGATCATCCACAAAGAACGTCTCGCCATCGAAGACCGGATCAATATGCCGGCGACAACTCCAGTTCACGCCACCGTTTGTGCTGTCGCAGTAGCTGATGCCTGAAGCACGGGCATGGCCGTTGGGCAGCAGGCTGAACTGATTGCCGAACCAAGACCCATTGGGGTCAATCGTGTCTGCTGTCCAGTCCGGCGCGGTCTGCCCGCCATCGCTGGTATAGTGAGCAGCGTTGGGAGGAGCACCTTGAGCCGTAGGACTCTCGAACGCTAATCCGTTCAGGTTGTCCGAGTAGCGTACACGGTACAACCAGCCGGTGGAGGTCAGCCGAATGTCCCCAGTCCAACTCGCTCCACCATCGTGGCTCCACCGAATGATCCCCCTCGCCGGGGTAAAGGAATCGATGAATCCCGAGATGATTACATCATTGGCATTTAAAGCCTGGATTCCTTCCCACTCGTAAGGGAAGCCTAGATTCATGATCTCAGTCCAGCTCACGCCTCCATCGATGGTCTTCCACACCTGTCCGTTTTCAGAAACGGCGTAGCCTATAAGTGGTGTTGGAAAAGAAATGTCTCGGATGATCGCCGATGACAGATAACCGATATATCGCCAGTTGTTCACCGAAGACGAAAGCTCGATAGGCGCGGCCGCGCTCGTGGGCTTAACTTCCGCCGGCAGGTCAACCGCAATCTCGTGTCCCGGTCCCTGCACCGGAGTTCGGCCAGAAACATAATGCGCCGTCTTCCCTTGTGCGGCACCACATACTGTACAAAAGGCAAGAAGGTTCAATGCGATAAAAGACACCACGACCAACCCGAATAGACAGTGACTCTTCATGTCAGGTAATCCTCGTTTTATTTTCGGGTCAGCGAAGGCAGGTATTTATGGTAACGCCAGCAGACAGCCTGCGTCAAAGGTCGAGGACCGGCTATCATCCGTCAGTGCCCATCCACGGGGGCGGCCGTGCCGTCGGACCACTTGGTGACCGGAACCAGGAACACGGTCAGTCGTTCCCAATTGTCCTTAAACGCTATCACCGGAGAGCCCGGCAGGTCAGCGCCCCAGGCTGCCGGGTCCGTTGCTGGAACGAAAAACATCAGGTGGGGATGCCAGTGCCCACCACGGTCGCTCAAGTACCCTTGCTTTGACATCATGTAGCACATTGCGCCCGGCTCCGGCGCGGTCAATTCCTTCTTGTCGAAAGCGGCTTTAATACCCTCGACCATCTGAGCTTTCGATCGTCCAGCCAATACCAACTCGGTTTTTTTGATCGTGACTGGAAGGTTAGATCGCGCGGCCGGCGGGTTGAGGCAGAGCGGACCCCGCAGCTTGGGATTCCAAAACTCGGGATCGTCGATGGGTGCGGTCCATGACCGTTCCACCATACACACAAAACCGTTCTTGCCTTTGACCGCGGTTTCGTAACCATGCGGTCCGAGGACCATGACCTCGGCATCCTGTGAGATGGATTCCGGGGCAGCGCTCCGCGCCAGCGTTATCTCGGCATTTCGTTCCATCAGGTATTGGTCGAGCGGCGCCATGTTCGGATACGGTGTTTTGGCGTCCTGTGCGTGCGCCTGCCAGATCACGCTCAGCACGACAACCAAGGTGAAGCTTCTTAGATGATCTGTCATATTTCTTCCTCAAGCCCTTTGGCAATATACGTTGATATCAATATAATTTACTTATGTCAATGGTCCCGAAGTCTTCTTTTGCGACGACGCTCCTGGTCCGCGACTCTTGTCTCTGTCTTCATGTTCAAAGGGCGGCCAGGGCGCTGGCACGGCGCTTCGATGACGCGTTTCGCCCTGTGGGCCTGACCAACGGGCAATTCTCGCTCATGATGTCTTTGAACCGCCCGGAACCACCTGGTATGGCAGCCTTGGCGTCGCTACTCGCAATGGATCGGACCACCCTGACGGCGGCCCTTAAGCCCCTGCAGCACCGCGCTCTGCTCGAGATCATGGTGGACCCGGCCGACGGCCGCGCCCGTTTGATGACGCTGACGCCTAAGGGGCGAAGATTGCTTGCGCGCGCCGTTCTTATCTGGGAGAGTACCCACCTCGCGGTTGAGGGTCTGCTTGGCGATCGCAAACCCGAGCGCCTCCGGAACGATCTACGGGCACTCTCCTGATCATCCCAAGGTGTGGAGAAATCTCTTCTTTGGCTGGGTTCGATTTGCTTCAAAGTGTCGGCAATGGGAAGTTATCCGCGATGCCGATGGGTGGCGATAATGTAGATTGTCACAACCTATTCGCTGCGGGTTAGCTTCCGGATTGCCTGCAGCCGGGGACATGGGGAAGTATCCTCTTGGCGGTTGGACCCAAGGTCAGACAGCGCGCCCAGGTTCGGCGCAGGCATCCCGCATATGCTTCATCAGGAGACGCTGTGCGCTACTCTGGTAGTGGTGGCGCGAGGTTACAATGCCAACTGTGCGCGTGCTGTGCTTACCTGAGATCGGAATGAATTTGCATCCCGGTTGCGGCTGCACGGCCATGGCTGGTACCGCCGATACGCCCATTCCGGCCGAGACCATCGCCAGTATCGAGGCAAACTGGCCACTTTCGAACACTATACTCGGCGACATCCTCAACTTTTGACAGGCTGCGATCAGGCTGTCGCGAAAGCAGTGGCCCTCCTTTAACAGCAGAAACGGTTCGCGGTTAAGCTCCGCCAGACTGATGGAAGCGCGCGAGGCAAGGCGATGTCTCTTTGGAAGGGCTGCGTAGAACTTCTCCTCGAACAGCTCCACGATGGCGAGTTCACTTCCGGCAACCGGTAGCGCTACGACTGCGATGTCAATCGTTCCCTCCTGCAAGCGCTGCAGCAGGGCCGGCGTGATGTCTTCAATAATTTTGATCGCTACCAGTGGATGCCGCACGGTGAAGTTATTCAGCAACCTGGGGAGCAGATAGGCAGCGATGGTCGGGATGATGCCGACGACCACCTCTCCCGTTTGGTTACCGGACATATCGCGAAGCGCGGTCCGGGCCTCCTCCAAATCACGAAGGATGCGTTCCGCCTTCGGCAGGAAGGCCTTGCCGAACACCGTTAGCCTGGCAGAGCGGGGCAGGCGATCGAAGAGCCGCGCACCCAACTCCGCTTCAAGCTTCAGGATCTGTTGCGAGAGCGACGGCTGTGCGATGTGTTCTGCCTTAGAAGCGCGCGTGAACGTCCCGTGGCGAGCGACTGCGCAGAAATACCGAAGTTGGTGAACTTCCATTGGACCTCGACGAAACTTCTAAGATGCAAATCCTATAGCAATCATAGGAAAGATATATTTTACCTCTGCCTTCGACAATGTAAAATTGAAACACCATGGAAAAAGAACTCACAGCCGCAGTGGGGGCTAACCCCCAAGCACAAACCTCGTCAAACGAAGCTAAATGCCCGGTCGCGCACGGCGCTCGCAGAGCGCAGACGAATGCCGACTGGTGGCCGAACCAGCTGAACCTGAACATGCTTCACCAGCACTCGCCCTTGTCCGATCCGATGGGCCAGGAGTTCAATTACGCGGAAGAATTCAAGAGCCTCGACCTGAATGCCGTGATCAAAGACCTTCATGCCTTGATGACGGACTCGCAGGAGTGGTGGCCGGCCGACTTTGGCCACTACGGGCCGCTGTTCATTCGGATGGCGTGGCACAGCGCAGGTACGTACCGTATCGGCGACGGCCGTGGCGGCGCCGGAGCCGGGCAGCAGCGCTTCGCGCCACTCAATAGCTGGCCGGACAACGTGAACCTCGACAAGGCGCGCCGGCTGTTGTGGCCGATCAAGCAGAAGTATGGCCGGAAGGTCTCCTGGGCCGACCTCATGATTCTCGCGGGCAACGTCGCCCTCGAGTCGATGGGATTCAAGACCTTCGGTTTTGGCGGCGGGCGCGAGGACGTCTGGGAGCCGGAAGAGGACATCTTCTGGGGTCCCGAAGGCAAGTGGCTGGCGGACGAACGCTACAGCGGAGATCGTGAACTGGCGAATCCTCTCGGTGCGGTTCAGATGGGCCTGATCTACGTCAATCCGGAGGGTCCGAACGGCCAGCCGGACCCGATCGCATCCGCTCGCGACATTCGTGAGACCTTCGCACGCATGGCAATGAACGACGTGGAGACGGTCGCG
>DATHMF010000044.1 GCA_035487355.1 Terriglobales bacterium
GGCGCAGTCTGCAAGCAGCACGGCATCCACCCCCACCAAGACGAGGAAGAAGAGAGCAGCAGTCTCAACGCGCACGAAGGCAAGCGCCACTACGGTGACCACCGCTGATGAAATCAGGTCGCTGCGCGAGGCGCTGACAACGCAGCAACAGCAGATTCAGCAGTTGACACAGCAACTGCAACAGCGTGACCAGGCCTCGGAGCAGCAGCAACAGCAAATCAATCAGTTGCAGCAGGCCGCTACTGAAGCTCAGACCAAGGCCACTTCGGCGGAAACCACCAGCACGCTGACCGCTGCAAACTTTACCAAGCTGCAAGGGGACGTGGCCGATATAAAAACCAATGCCACCAATGCTGCGCTTTCCTCGCAGGAAGACCAGAAGAGAGTGTCGGCGATCGAGGGCGTATTAGGACGCTTTCGCTTCGGCGGAGACGTTCGTATCCGTTACGATGGAATCTTTCAAAGGTATGCGGGTTGTGTTGGCACCAATTGCGCTGATCGCAATCGTCCTCGCCTCCGGCTTCGCCTTGGTCTTGAAGGTAAGATCAATGAGGATTTCTATGGCGGAGCGTACATAGGCTCCGGCGCAAACGTTAACGCAAGCGCGAATTTTTCCGATCCTACCTCGTTGAACGAAACCCTGACCGGCTTTTTTGAAAGGAAGGCGATCGGATTGGACCGTGCCTGGATCACCTACCAGCCGCAATCGCATAAGTGGTTGCAGCTTACCGGTGGCAAGTTCGCTTATCCCTGGATACGCACGCAGCTTACGTTTAAGAACGACATCAACCCTGAAGGTTTTGATGAGAAGCTTTCCTTTGACTTCAATCACCCGCACTTCAAGAACGTCTCAGTACAAGCCATGGAGTTGTTTTTCAACGAGGTTGCCAAAGGAGTTGACTCCAACGCTCCCGGGGCGCAGGTCTCAGCTAAGTTCCAGTTTTTTGGCAACAAGTGGACCATCACCCCTTCCTACACGGCCTTAAACTGGAATGGTGCGGACTCAATTGCCCAGGCAGCATTGCCTGTCCCGGTTTGTGCGAAGCCAACTTCAACCAATTGCTTGCCTGAACCACTAACTACGGCGGTAGGGACGCCAATCAACCAGCCTCTTGTTCCTCCCGTGCAAACCTTGAATCCGGGCGCCTTCACCAATGCCACTCGCATTGCGGGCATCGGCACTGGGCAGACGCGCGCTATGGTCTCGGGCTTCATGTATAACGACTTTATCCTCGATAACACCTACCTGACACCTTGGAGCCGCTTTCCCTGGCGTGTTTTGGGAGAATACGAGCAGAACACGAGAGCCAGGTTGAACGTCGGCCTCGGACCCTCCAAACAGGATAAGGCTTACTGGTTTGAGACGAGTCTGGGTCAGCTCAAGCAGAAAAACGATATCCTGCTCGGCTATAGCTTTGATCGTATTGAACAGGACGCCGTAATCGCATCGTTCAACGATAATGACCAGCGTGCTGCCACCAATATTCTGCAGCACAAATTCTATTTCAACTGGCTGGTACGCAATAACACAGTCGCAACCTTTACGTGGTACATCGGCCGTACGCTGAACACAAGACTGCAGAATGCAGCCTTAGAAACCGGACGTGCTGCAGGACTGACCGATCCCTGGTTAAACCGGGTTCAGCTCGACTTGTTATATAAGTTTTAATTTCCTCCGGAACGGGGAACATGCCCGGCAGGAGTTGCTGCTTTTGTTAACAATTGAAGAGCAGCGGCTTCTGCCGGCTTTTTCTGTTTCTAACCGGGTTTTAACGCTCCTTTAACATTCGTTTGCTAGCGTGGAAATGATGCTTAAACAAATGAATGGGCCCTTGTTGAAGACCAAGTTTCAACCAGCCTCGGAAGTGTCTTCACCGGAGGACCAGGCAGCAGCGGTCTCGCGGCGAAAAACTGCGCTTACGTCTTCGCGTTTCGCCGATGCTGCTTTCCGATACCTGATGTTGGGTTGCGCCCTCTCCGTTTTGGCGATTGTTGTCCTGATCGTGCGCGAATTGGTTCTAAGCTCTGCGCTCTCCCGTAACGCCTTCGGCCTTAAATTTTTTTTCAGGCAGGCTTGGGACCCGGTGAATGGAGATTTTGGCGCTTTGCCATTTATTTACGGCACGCTGGTGTCAGCGTTGCTGGCGCTGTTTCTGGCAGTGCCTCTTTCGGTCGGAGTCGCCACTTTTACCACGGAGCTTTGTCCCCGAAAGTTGCGCAGCCTGCTCTCCTACATGGTTGAGCTGCTGGCCGCGATACCTAGCGTGATTTACGGTTTGTGGGGCATCTTCGTACTGGTTCCCATTTTGCGTCTGTATGTAGAGCCTTTTTTGGCAAAATATTTCGGCTGGACTGGATTGTTTGGTGGCCCGCAATTCGGCCTTGGCATGCTGGGGGCGGGTGTGATTCTGGCAATCATGATTATCCCTGTAATTACATCGATCACCCGCGAGGTCATGAGCGCGGTTCCCACGCAGCAACGTGAAGGAGTGCTGGCGCTGGGATCCACCCGCTGGGAGATGATTCGCGTCGGGGTGTTGCGCAACGCCCGCACAGGTATTCTAGGTGCCATTATTCTGGGCTTGGGACGTGCTTTGGGTGAGACCATGGCCGTGACTATGCTCATTGGCAACCGTCCGGAGATCGCCAAGTCGCTCTTTGCCCCCGGTTATACGCTGGCCAGCGTGATTGCCAATGAATTCAGTGAAGCCGCTGACGATCTTCATCGGAGTGCTCTGGTGGAGATTGGGTTGGCGCTGTTCTTGATTACCCTGTTGGTCAATATTGTGGCCCAATTGATGGTCTGGAGCATCACCCGCGGAAGTGCTGCGAGAGCAACCGCATGATACAAAGCAAATACTGGTGGCGAAGTCTCCAAGACAAGGTGATCGTCGGGCTTGCCGCCGGAGCGACATTCGTGGTGCTGGCTCCCTTGGCCGCCATTTTCGGATATCTGGTGTATAAAGGCGTCGGCTCGCTGAGTTGGAACTTTCTGACGCAGATCCCCAAGCCGACCGGCGAGACCGGCGGCGGTATGGCCAACGCGATTGTGGGCTCGGGATTGATTCTGCTCATCGCCAGCCTGATTGGCGTTCCCATGGGAATCGGGACCGGTATCTATCTGGCGGAATTCGGGAAAAAGCGCTTCGGTAATCTGGTTCGCTTTACCGCCGATGTGCTTAACGGCGTGCCTTCCATCGTGATCGGGATCGTTGCCTACGCTCTTGTGGTAGTAACCCAGAAGCGTTTCTCGGCCTTGGCCGGTGGAGTGGCCCTAGGCATCATGATGGTGCCTATCATTTCCCGCTCGACAGAGGAGATGCTGCTGATGGTTCCGCAGTCCTTACGCGAGGCCGCCTGGGGATTGGGAATTCCGCAGTGGCGTACTACACTTTCAATCACTCTGCGCACCGCCAGTTCTGGGATCATTACTGCGGTGATGCTGTCCTTTGCCCGCGTAGCAGGAGAAAGTGCCCCGCTGATGTTCACTGCTTTCGGCAACTCATACTGGAACTTCAACATCAACCAGGCGACGGCCGCCCTGCCTTTGCAGATCTTTTACTATGCCACCTCGCCCTTTGACGACGAGCGTCGGCAGGCTTGGGCTGGCGCGTTCATTTTGATCCTCTTAATCGTGGTTTCCATGTCATTGGTTAGAATGGTCGCATCCCGGGGCGTCTTTAAGGGGGGCAATTAGGATGGGTGTAGGGATCCAAGTTAATCAGCTTAACGCCTGGTTCGGCAACACGCATGCGGTTCGTGACATCCAGATGGATATTCCTGCCAACCATGCGACGGCCATTATTGGACCCTCCGGCTGCGGGAAATCAACCTTCGTGCGCTGCCTTAACCGCATGCACGAAACCATTCCCAATACCCGTGTGCAGGGCACAGTCAAAATCGGCGATACGCATGTCTATGGCAACGGCACCTCTGCCGTGGAGATTCGCCGCCGTGTGGGCATGGTGTTTCAGAAACCTAATCCCTTTCCCACAATGTCGGTGTACGATAATGTTGCGGCTGGCTTAAAACTGAATGGATACCGCAACCGTCGCGAACTCGATGAGATTGTGGAGCGTTCACTGCGTCAGGCCGCGCTTTGGGATGAGGTCAAAGACTCTCTGAAGAAGAAGTCGGGGGCGAGCCTCTCCGGAGGCCAGCAGCAGCGGCTCTGCATCGCCCGCGCCCTGGCGGTGGAGCCCGAGGTCATGCTGATGGATGAGCCCGCCTCTGCGCTGGACCCCATCTCGACCTCCAAGATTGAAGATTTGATTTTTGAACTCAAACAGAACTACACCATCGTGATTGTGACGCATAATATGCAACAGGCAGCGCGTGTGGCCGAGTTTACCGCGTTCTTTCTGACCGGCAACCTGATTGAGTTCGATAAGACGGAAAAAATCTTTACCAATCCGAGCGACAAGCGTACGGAAGACTATATTACTGGCAGGTTTGGATGACACGAACGAAATTTCATCAAGGACTCGACGAGCTCAAGCAGAAGCTGCTCACCATGGGCGGCATGGCCGAGCAGGCCGTGCAGCGTGCTGTGACCGCGTATCGCACCCGCGATCTCAAGCTTTGCCAGTTGGTGTTGGATAACGAACAAGCCATCAATCTGCAGGAGCGCGAGATTGACGAGTTGGCCCGCGATCTTCTGGCCATGCAGCAGCCCATGGCCATTGACCTGCGCTTTATCCTCGCCGTAATCAAGATTAACGCCGACCTGGAGCGTGTAGGTGATCAGGCGGTGAATATCGTGCAGCGAGTAATGCACATGAACGGTTTGCCGGTAGTGGACCTCCCTGCGGATATCCCCCACATGGCAGCGGCTGCTTCAGCCATGGTCGGCGAAGCCCTGGAGGCCTTCATTGAAGGCAACGTGGATCTGGCGCAAAAAGTCCTGGCCACCGACGATGAAGTGGACCGCATGAATCGCGAAACTTTTGTCGCCATGGAAGGTGCAATGGCAAGCTCGCCCGAGGTCTTGCATCAGGCATTGGATGTGTTGCTCATCGCCCGCAACCTGGAGCGCATTGCCGACCACGCCACCAACATCGCCGAAGATGTTATTTTCTGGGTGCAAGGAGCGGATGTCCGCCATCGCATCCATAGCAACAGGTCCTAACCGGCAAAACGGAACATCAGAGTAGAAACATCAGAGTAGAGACGTAGCATGCTACGTCTCTACGGTAAAGTCACCAACCGCCGTGGGGCGTCCTGCCCGCACGTTTCAGAGTAACGGCAAAGTTACACGAAAATTACAAACCTATGACAATCGTTGAATTCCTCCTGCGCCATGATTCTAAAGGTGTCGAGTAATAATTCTTTGTTGTGATCTGTAGTGATTAGCGGAAAAAGTGCCAAAAGTGCCATTGGATTCTTCAACTTGCGGGCTGGAGGGATCGTTTATGCATCTGGGATCTTTGAGGTTATGGAGACTGCTTATATTGTTGGCGGTAGTATCTGCGTGCGCAATTGCCGCTGATGCCGCTACCAAGATTGTGAATGTCGGGCAGGGCGGTGGATTGGTTTTTGTTGACCAAGCCAGCGGGACCTCCACCACCACCATTAATTCAGGGGATACCGTTCAATGGAATTGGGTCAACGGCTTTCACTCCACCACCTCCACCAACCTGCCTTGCTGCAGTCCCAGCGGAATGTGGGATTCAGGCGCGAAATCTGGCGGATCATTCACGTTTACTTTTAACAGCGCCGGAACATTTCATTATTACTGCACGGTTCACGGCGCCGTCATGCAGGGGACGGTGGTCGTCAACGCTTTGCCAGATTTTTCTATTTCCGTTTCCAATCCCAGTGGCGGCACGGTTATGGGACCCATCTTCCCCAGCCAGCAGACGGTGTTTAACGGCAATCTTTCTCCGTTGAATGGATACAACAAGACAGTCAACTTGAGCTGTCTGGCAGGTGGGACCGGAGTTCCTTCGCCATGCAATCCGAACCCGGCCAGTCCTATGGTTTCATCTTCAACTCCCTTTACCATTACTGCCGGAGCAACGACACCAGGGCACTATGACTTTATGGCGCAAGGCTCGGATGGCTCGATGGCACACTCTGTTTCAGGTCTAAATTTTGACGTGGTGGATTTCGCTATTGGTGCACCGTCACCGGCGACTGCAGTCAGCAATCCCAGTTCAACCGCGATTTCTACATCAACGTCAGTCAATCTGAGCGCTGCCGGAATTTTCAGTGGAACTGTAATGCTCAGTTGCAGCGCCGGATTGCCCGCCGGAGCAACGTGTACTTTCACGCCCTCGGCTAACGCTACTCCGACAGCAAACAACCCAGTTTCCGTCAACCTGACGATCACTATTCCCGCCGCAACTGTGGTCCAGGATTACAACGTAACCCTGTCGGCCGCTTCGAGTACTGCCGCCGGTCCTGTCACAAAGACACAACCGCTCACATTGCACGTCGCGCAGCTTACTGTTTCGTCGTTTACGCCCGGCACAATCACGATTGGTGCAGGAAACATTTCCAACGCTGCCACAACGATGGTTTCCGTCACAAACTTTACCGGCTCGGGTACGGTTGCGCTGGCCTGTACAGCAGGATTACCTGCAGGCGGGGCGTGCAGCTTTTCACCAGCGATTGTCAGCAGCTTTCCGTCGAGTCCCTCTGTCACTGCGTCTGTGCCCTTCAACACCAGTGCGGGAACTCCTACTCTCACGGTTACCGCTACCGGAAACCTAAATGGGGCTTCGGCCGTGCGGACCCAGTCTTTAATGTTGAGTGTGCCCGCTCCCGATTTTTCTTTGGGTACGCCGTCGCCTGCAACCGTCAATATGGTGAACAACTCTTTCTCGCAGCCTGTAACGGTTCTGCTTACGCCCACGAACTTGGCGGGGACGGTAATCCCGAGCTGCGGAAGTCTGCCCACTGGGGTTTCCTGTATTTTTTCGCCTCCTACGTTCGTCAACGTGAAGGGACAGCCAACCAGCTTTGCTGTGATCTTTGCGGCCAACGGAGCGACTGCCAGCAGCTATGCAGGCATTACCATTAATGCCGACGTCACCATCAACGGCACACCCATCTCTCACAACGTCGCTCTGACCCAGCTCAATATCACTACTCCAGGTACCAGTACGACCATTACGTCAAGCCTGGCAGCGGTGAATTCAGTCACTAACGCTGCGTTGATTAACGTAGGCGACCCGAACCTTACAGTCACCGCATCGGTGGACAACAGCGGTAGCACTTATAGCGCCGCAGTTTGGCAGGTCAACTTCACCAACCCGGTTATCCTGGTGGCCTCATCAAACCCGAATTGCAGCCAGCTTTTGCCCACGGCAATTTCCTGCAATCTCGGCGATATTCTGGTGAGCACGGGGAACCACTATTCCTTCAAGGTCCTACCGCTCTTTGAGCGTTCGGTGGAAGCAAAGAGTGTAGTAACGTCTCCGACCGTGGGATCTGTCAATTTGACCGGCAACAGCGCAAATGCGCCGGCAGTACAGATACGTCCACGGCCGCTGGCCCGTAAGGGGCTTGTGCCCAGGACGCCATAGGGTGGAAGTAGGAGGTTAGTCCAAGCCGGGCAGATGTCGTTTTTCCAGTAACGTGTGACTGGTAGAGTAGTGCTCCCCCCCTCCCCATTACTTAAGTAGTCTCCGTGCAGTTAAGTCATTCTGATTCAAGCACATATGGGAGGGGAAGAGTAATGAGGACAAGAGAGTCCGCAGTTACTGGATAGATGCTGATCCGTAAACTGTGGGTGGTCGATCTGCAGCGGCCATTTGTCCCAGCAGACAAAATAAGTTTTTCAAAGACCGGAAACCAAACCAGGCATTCTTGAATGCTTAGGAGCAATGATACCTGCAATTTCCGAGGAGTCAGCGAAGTGATATCACTATTTGGTTGTTTCAAAAATGGCTTGTGGACGACGGGAAAGACCACCACAGAAGACTGAAGGGTACTCGAATCTAATTGTTTTGCCTCTTAATCTTGCATTACAATTAAGTGCCTCCCCTAAATGCCGTAGATAGTTTTTGCCGGGGATTCCCCAGACTTCTTAAAGCTAAGGAAGTATCTATGAAGGTATCTGTCTCCCTGAGGACTTTGTGCGTATTTCTCCGTCTCGGCCTTTTGGCTCTGGCTTTCATCTGCCTGTTTTATGCTCCTGCCTCTGCTCAAACTTGCGGCGCGAACTGCACCGTTGTCTACGCAGGAGATGACGCAGATGACCTTTGCTACACAAGAGATCATACTACCTGCCCAGGCGGTAATTTTTCTTTGACCATTAGCTTCGGTCAGACGGTAGACTTCTTCCAGCCAGTTGGAGTAGCCAGCTTTGATGCTCACACCGCAACATCGGGGACCTGTGGTGTCAACCCGCCTCACACCTGCACTCCTGACGGAAATTTTAGAGCTCCTGGCAGCGGCAACATGGTAAATGGGACTGATTATCCGGTGGCTTTCAATGGCGGGGCATTGGGGATAGGGAGCCATCCCTTTTTTTGCACACCCCACGGTTTTTCGATGACTACCGGAACAATCACTGTGATTGCGGATGCCACCTCTACAAGCGTTGTTCGCAGCAGCGGCCCCAATCCTTCGATTGTTGGGCAGTCAGTTCAGTTCAAAGCGACAGTCAGCAATACCATCATTCCAGGAACAATTCCGACGGGCGGGGTCACATTTGAAGATTTTGGTGTTCCCATCAGTTCCAACTTGCCTCTGGATGGCGCCGGCTCAGCGACCTTTACGACCACTTCACTTGCTTCCGGGACCCGCAGCATCACCGCGGTCTATACCCCGGATGTAACTACTTTTTCCGGCAGCAATTCTAACGCTTCTCCTCTTTCTCAGCTCGTTGAAGATTTTTCGATCACGATCAGCAATCCTGCCGGCGCGGCGTCCCCTGGAGGGAATTATGACTACACCGGTACGTTGTCTGCCATAGACAGTTATCCCAATTCTGTGAACATTACCTGCCAGGGCTCAACCCCAGGTACGTGTGCGCTCTTGACGCCTGCTAATCCAGTTCCTATGGGCAGTGGATTTACCGTGCGCGCCAGCAATCCATCCGCTGCTCCGATCTTTAGTTTTAACATTCAGGGCATTGGCACTTCCACTCCTACCGTTACTCATGCATTTCCGGTTACGCTGAATGTGGGCAGCTTTAATTTAGGGACGCCAAACCCGAGTACGGTAACTGCCGTCCAGGGAAACCCCAGCAACACAACCGCATTTCAAGTCAGTGCGCTGGGTGGTTTTTCGGGTGAGGTGGATATGAGCTGTCCTGCGCCTCCGCCAGGAGTGACGTGCATATTTTCCAACGGCTCTGCCACGCAAGCCTTGTTTTTAGGAGTCGGACAGACAATCAATGACACGCTGACTTTAAATACAAGTTCTTCGCTCGCCGCCGGACCCTACACAGTTACCATGCAAGCTGCACCGCTTTCAGGTACTAGCCAAACTCAGGACGTGTCTCTCACTGAGAGCAGCGCAACCCAAGCAAACACATTCATCTATTTTGGCGACACCCCCGATGGCCAGACCCAGCACAACGTAAATCCTCCCCATACGCTGCTGCTTGATTCTCCTCTCAACTTTAACGTGAGTGCATACAATGAGGACGTAGCGAACGCAAATGGTGTAACGCTTGTTCTGGTGTTCACTGAACCGTTTAAGAGTGCATCCGCAACTCCTGGCGGAACTTGCACAAATACCAGCTCTGTCGAAATCACCTGTGATTTAGGAATAATCACGCCAAGCGCTCCTTGGATTAAGACCGTTTCCTTTAGCATTGTTCCGTTCCCAGGCAGGAGCCTTGACTTCGCGGCAATCTTATCGGAATCGAATAAAAATGCGACAGCAAAACCCACTCATCTATCTTGGACGACATTTTATAGATACCGTCCCATGATGCGGCCCGGACAAAAACCTGGAAACACGAATCCTAAGTAAGACAGATTAACTTTGAAGAGCCCGGCGCTTTGCCGGGCTTTTTCTTTACATCTGATCTTTGTCAAAAGTTTGTCAAATGTTTGAATTTTAAAAAACTTAGCGTTCTCTCTGATATCTTGTCTGACATTGGTCATGACCAGCACCCGGCCCTTGATCTGGCGCAAGATTGCACTCCTGTTGAGCCTGGTTTGCGTTTTTGGGAGCAAACATATTTGCGCCCAGACGCAGCCGCCTGCGTCGGCCAAACTGCCGCCGGGATACATGGGTTCTGAAAGCTGTAAGGATTGCCACGCGGAAATCTACAAGAACTTTGCCACCACGCCCCATTGGAAAATTGCATTCGACAAGCGCGATGCCACCACGGCAGTAGGGCAGTGCGAATCCTGCCACGGCCCGGGCAGGGAGCATGTGCAGTCAGGCGGAGACCCTGCAAAAATCTCTTCCTTTAAAGGCCTTTCCACAGAGAAGATTACAACCACCTGTCTTAACTGCCATCAGTATGGAGAAGAGCACAGCAACTTCCTGCGCTCAGCGCACAAGAGCAGCGATGTGAACTGCCTTGACTGTCACTCTCCGCATCATTACAAGGAGTCGCAGTTCCTGCTGGTCAAAGCGCAGCCGCAGTTATGCTACGGATGCCATGCCGAAGTTAAGCCTGACTTCGCCAAGACCTTTCATCACCGGGTGGATGAAAAGCTGATCAAGTGCACCGACTGCCACAATCAGCATGGTGGGTTCGCAAATTCGCAGTTGCGCACGGCCGCCAATCAGGATGCGGTTTGCCTGAAGTGTCACGTGGAAAAGGCCGGCCCGTTCGTCTTTGAACACGCTCCCCAGGTCACAGAAGGATGCACCTCGTGCCACGCGCCGCACGGCTCAGCGAATGCGCGTTTGCTCAAACGCAGCAATGTCAACTTGCTTTGCCTGGAGTGTCACACGGTTACGTTCGGATCAAGCGTGCACGACACGCCCGGTTACCACGATCAGGCGGCGCAGTTTCAAGCTTGCACGCTGTGCCATGTAAATATTCACGGCTCCAACTTCAACCAGTTCTTCTTCAAATGATCCGAGCTGGAAAAATTCGTGCCCGGCAATTGTATTTGAGCATTGTGCTGATGGTGTGCCTTCTCTTTTCGCTTTCCGCCCGACCCCAGCAGCCCGATTCGCAAGAGGGAACTACGGTGGGAAATTACAACATCCGGCAGTCGGCGGAGATGGGTTACCGTGTTCTCACAGAGCGGGGTAACAGCGATGTCTTCGATACCATCGTGGATGAACACAGCGGATTGCGCCTGCTGGATGGGTCTTTCGAAATGCATTCCCTCAACCACTCCGGCTTGTTTTTCGACTCTCTCTCGCTTTCCAGCTTCGGTTTAGGTGGAGAGGCCAACAGTGTCATCCGCTTGCGCGCTTACAAAAATAAGGTGTACAACTTCAACGCCAGCTTTCGGCGCGATCATAATTTCTGGGATTACAATCTGCTGGCTAACCCGCTGAACCCTCCCACCTCGCTGCCCTATGTGCCCATCCTGAATTCGCCCCACCGCTTTGATATTGTTCGCCGCATGAGCGACTACAATTTCACGCTCTTTCCCCAGTCGCGTCTGCGTTTTCGTCTGGGATACTCCCGCAACCTCAGCCAGGGGCCCAGCTTTACCAGCTTTCATGCCGACGATGTCGCGGGAGAAGAGACCCTGCTGTTTCAGCCGTGGCGGCAGACCCAGAACGCCTATCAGTTTGGAGTTGATCTGCGCGTTTTGCCCCGCACCAATATCAGCTATGACCAGTTCCTGCAATTCACAAAAGGTGATAATTCGCAGGTGGACCGCAACTTCAATTTTCAGCTCTCCAATGGAGCTCCGGTTGATCTGGGATTGATCTTCAATACCCTGCTTTTGACGCCATGCGATTCGCTTTCCATCAATACGGCGGCAAAGCCACCGGTGGCTGCCGCTACGTGCAGTGGGTTTCTAGCCTATTCGCGCTTCGCGCCCATGCGAACCTCTTCTCCCACGGAGCAACTCGGATTTCAGTCGAACTATTTCAAAAAACTGGAGATGAGTGGACGTTTCATGTACAACTCCAGCACCGGTAAGGTGCCCACGATGAACGAGCTGTTCAATGGATTGATTGCCAGCACCCAGCTACGCCAGTACAACTTTACCGGGTCAGCGCGTTCGCGGCGTATTACCGCAGCCGGAGACTTTGCCGCGACCTGGAGCCTGAGTGACCGTTTTCGTATCAGCGATTCGTTCCGCTTCCATGCGGTTCGCGTGCCCGGCATCGAGAGCAGCTTGCAGGATTCATTCTTTGCCAATTCGCTGCTTGCATCACCCATTGTTTTTAATCCAGCCGCTTGCCCCACGCCTTTTAACGCGGCCACTTGTCCGCAACATGTTTTTGGTTCTCCTGCTGACATCACATCGAACAATTCATTCACCTTTTTGGGACAGGAATACAAAACCAATCTGCTTCAGTTGGAATACGACTTCAGCAAGCACTTTCGAGCACGCCTGGGATATCGCTATCGCAATCGCCTGATTACGCAGCGCAACCTCAGTATGGAGGGCCTTGTCTTCTTTCCAACCCGTGCCAACCGCGATGTTTGCCTGCTGTTGCCCACCCAACCCGATGGTTCGTGTCTTGCCGGCCTTTTATCCACTGCAACCCAAGGCACAGAGATCAACGAACATTCGCTGTTGTTGGGCTTGACCTCGCGTTTGTTGAAAGGTGACGCGCTGCGCTTGAGCGGTGACGCGGAGCTTTTCTGGGCCGACAATTTCTTTACGCGCCTCAATCCCCGCCAGTCGCAACACTATCGCGCGCGCGCTAACTACCAGCCCACGCCCTGGGCGAATATAAGCGTTGCCCTCAATATTTTGGAAAAGCACAACAATTCGGGGGGAATCGGGTTTCTGGGGCATGACCGTAATTTCAGCTTTGACGCGCTGCTCTCCGCTAACGAACGCCTGGGATTGGATTTGGACTACGATTTCACCACGGTATTCTCGCGCGCCAATATTTGTTTTGCCACGAGTTCGGTCTCGATCTCAACGCCTTTGTGCACGACCGATCTCGCTTTGTTCCAGACGGTTTCGTTTTATGACAGCAGAACCCACTTTGGCCGGGTGGCGATGATGTGGAAGCCGTGGCCGCGGCTCACGACCCATCTGGGTGCAAGCCTGACCAGTACGGGAGGGGATACCCTGTTTCTGAACCCTCTTACTCCCACCGGTTCGTTACGCAGCTTATATTTGCAGCCTTCCGCTGATCTCGATCTGCAATTGAAAAAAGGTCTCGATTGGAAGGTGAGTTGGGGATATTACGATTACAACGAACACAGCGATCCCGGTCCAACCCTTTCGCGTGATTTCCATGCTCATGTTGGGACCATCAGCTTGCGGTATTCGTTTTAAGGAGCGTCATGAGAAGTACATTATTTTTTATTTTATGCGTGAGCGTACTGACCTTTGCCCAGCAACCATGCAGCAAAGAACCGGCACAAGCGGAGCAAGGCAAAGCCGTGACGCCAGGCCAGAAGATCTTTGAAGAAAATTGTATGCGTTGCCATGCAGCCGATGGCTCCAGCAATACCTTTATTGGCCACAAATGGAAAATCCCCGATTTGCGTTCCGATGCTGTGCAGAAGCTCAGCCCCGAGCAACGCATCGAGATCATTACCGAGGGAAAAGACAGGATGCCTGCCCATAAAAACAAGCTCACGGCTGACGAGATACGCCAGGTGGAAAGCTATGTGCGCGAACTGGGGAAGAAACCGTCAACTCCGGCGCAATAAACAAAAGCCTGCGCTTTGAATTAATGATGTCAAGAATTCGTCTTCCCATGAAATAATCTGCTCCTACTGAGTTCACGCCAGGAGCCCTTTATGTCGGCTATGCCTCCTCTTCCGCCCGGATCAATTCCGCCGCCCTATTCACCTGCGCAGAAGTCTGGTTGGTTTTCACGGAACTGGAAGTGGCTTATCCCAACTTTGTTCATTGTCATTTTCGTGCTTCCGCTCTCCCTGTGCGGCGGACTCGTTTACTTTGTGATGGCGTCACTGAAGAATTCCGATGTGGCGCGCGAATCGCTGGCTCGGGCTCAGGCGAATCCAGCGCTGATTGAAAAATTAGGGACCCCGATCCAAATGGGAGCGTGGGTTGGTGGCAGCGTCAACTCAACCTCTGCAGATGGGAACGCCGAGCTGGTTATGCCTCTCATGGGTCCTAAAGGGAGCGGGGTTCTGGCTGTCACTGCCCGAAAAACGGCCGGCGAGTGGCATTACCTCGTGATGACGGTGACAATTCAAGGAGGCGGGAACGTCAATCTTTTGAAGGAAGCTGAACAGAGACAGCGAGATTGCCCGCAGCCGCCTGACTCATCTGAGTCAGGGCCAAGCTCAAACTAATTCCGCTACTTTGCCTGGGATAGCTTAGTACTGATAAGTGAGTACTGACACCACAGAACTGCTTTAAAATAGTTTGCCGAGAACAGGTCCTCAACTGGGTCCCGGATTGGAGAGTCCTACCGGATGAAATCAATCGTGCGTGTGCTCGTCTGGACATGTGTAGCTGCCATTGGAACACTTTCCCTGGCCACTATCGCCATACATCGTGGTGAGCCTATCAATGCCATGTGGCTGGTGTTGGCTGCTTTGTGCACCTACGCTCTGGGCTACAGGTTCTACAGCAAATTTGTTGCGGCGAAAGTTTTGGCACTCGATCCCCGGCGCGCCACTCCGGCTGAGCGATTGGAAAACGGCCGCGATTTTGTGCCGACCAACAAATGGGTTGTCTTTGGGCACCACTTTGCCGCCATCGCCGGTCCCGGACCTCTCGTTGGCCCAGTGCTGGCCGCCCAATTCGGTTACTTACCCGGAACGATTTGGATTTTAGTAGGAGCGGTCCTGGGCGGATGTGTTCAGGACTTCGTGGTTCTCCTGTTTTCCGTGCGCCGCGATGGAAAGTCGCTCTGCCAGATGGCGAAAGAGGAGATAGGCAAACTCGGAGGCTTTGTTGCCTTCGTCGCCGTGATCGCCATCCTTATTATTCTTCTGGGGCTCATCGCGCTCGTCGTGGTCAATGCGCTGAAAGATAGTCCTTGGGGAGTATTCACCATAGCCATGACCATTCCCATTGCGCTTCTGATGGGTGTTTATTTGAAGTATCTACGTCCCGGCAAGGTCCTGGAGACCTCACTGCTGGGTTTTGTGCTGGTGATGTTGTCTGTCATCGGTGGGCAATGGGTTTCGCGCTCGCTCGGAATCGCGGGCTACTTCACGCTAAGTGCATCCGTGCTGGCTGTTCTCATTATTATTTATGGCTTTGCCGCTTCGGTTCTTCCCGTGTGGCTTCTGCTTGCCCCCCGCGACTATCTGAGCACTTTCGTAAAGCTGGGAACAATTCTCATTCTGGCAGCGGGCATTATTGCCGTTCGGCCAATCCTGCACATGCCCTCCCTCACTCGTTTTATTGACGGCACCGGCCCGATCTTCGCCGGCAGTATTTTCCCCTTTGCCTTCATTACCATTGCCTGCGGCGCCATCAGCGGCTTTCACTCTTTGATCTCCAGCGGTACCACTCCCAAGATGATCACGCACGAGACAGAAACCCGCATGGTTGGTTATGGAGCCATGTTGGCAGAATCTTTTGTAGCCATTATGGCCACGATTGCCGCCTGTACGATGATGCCCGGCCAGTATTTCGCCATTAACAGCCCTGCGGGAATCGTGGGTAAGACTCCTGAAATTGCCACCAGCACAATTACCTCGTGGGGTTTTCCCATTTCAGCGGCAGAGATGGCTTCGTTGGCCAAAGCCGTCGGCGAGCAAAACCTTTTCAACCGTACTGGGGGAGCACCGGCCTTTGCCGTGGGCATGGCGCACATCTTCGCCAACAGTCTCGGCGGGGAGGCGCTTACGGCCATCTGGTATCACTTTGCCATCATGTTCGAGGCGCTGTTTATTCTCACCGTTCTCGATGCGGGCACGCGCGTTGCCCGCTTCATGTTGCAGGAAGCCCTGGGTCATCTGTGGGAGCCGCTGGGGCGAACCAGTTGGTATCCCAGCATTCTGACCAGCAGCGCCCTCATTGTCGGCGCCTGGGGATACTTCCTCTGGCAAGGAGTGCACGACCCCGTCGGGGGAATCAATTCGCTCTGGCCGCTCTTTGGCATTGCCAACCAGCTTCTCGCTATTGTTGCCTTTTGCGTGGCAACTACGATCATCATCAAAATGAACAAGGCGCGTTTTGCTTTTGTTACTATCGTTCCTCTGTGTTGGCTAGTGGCGGTTACCTTTACGGCTTCCTACCAGAAGATGTTTAGCTCCAATCCTCGCATTGGTTTTCTCACGCATGTGCAAACGCTGGTGCAGCAGTTAAACAGCACGCCGGCTCCAGCGGCAGCGCAGGCCCATCAGCTTGCACAGTTGATCTTCAACGATCGTTTCGATGCGCTGGTGAACGGAATTCTGGTTCTTCTGGTCGCGCTGATCGTGGCCAGCTCCGCCTGGGAGTGGCTGCGCGTGCTCTCCGGGCGCACCGCCGCCGAGGTGAAAGAAGCACCCTTCGTGCCCACAAGGTTGGGACCATCGCCGGAATTGGCGCAGGAGGCAGTATCATGAGACAGCAGATTCACTGTGCTTGGCAGTTGCTGATTACGGCTTTACGCGAAATCTTCGACGAAAATGCCTATGCTCGTTTTTTAGCACGGGAGGGAATAGCTTCTTCCCGCTGTGCCTACGCGGCCTTTCAGCGTGAACGCGAAGCGGCGGTTGAACGGCGTCCGCGGTGCTGTTGAGATGATCATGTTTTAGTCTTTTGTTTCATAGGATTAAAGCCAGGAATTAAAGTGAAGGTTTTAGGGATTGATTGTGGCAGTGAAATCACCGGCTTCGGCGTGGTGGAGCAGCATGCTGACGGCAGGCTGATCTGCATTGCTGCCGGGGCCATACGCCTTCCCGCGCGCGCTCCGCTTCCTGCCAAGCTGGCTAAAGTTTTTCAGGAACTCAGCGAAATCATCGCCCGGCACCAACCGCAGACGGTTGCCATTGAGGATGTCTTCTACGCAGCCAACGTCAAATCCGCGCTCAAGCTGGGACACGTTCGCGGCGTCGCCATGCTGGCTGCGTCGAGCGCCCATCTGGAAGTTGCCGAATACGCGCCGCTGGCCATTAAATCTTCGGTTGTCGGTTATGGCCGCGCAGAAAAATCACAGATCCAGGTCATGGTTGCGGATCTGCTGCATCTGAAGGCCCTGCCCGAACCACCCGACGTAGCTGACGCGCTTGCTATTGCAATCTGCCATTTGCATACCGCCGCAACTTTGCAGCGGCAACATGCCGGTTTCAAGCACTCATAGGGATCCTTCAGGCGGTGGATTGCTCCCAACCCAATCTGGTTTAAACTCTATGCAATATAAAATAGAACATAAATTTGTATGAAACCCTTACTGCATTCATTCAAGATTGTTGCAACAAGCCTAATTCTGCTGTTGGTCTCAGCTCTGGTGCCGGCATTTGCCCAGGCGCCGGAATCACAGAATAAGAACGAAGCCAAAGATCCGGTTTCCACCATAACCTACACGCTCGATTGGCCGGAAGCGCATCCCTCGCACTACCGCATCAAGGTTGAGTCGAGCGGCGCGGCCGTGTATGAGTCATTGCCCGACGCAACCACCGATCCGGCAGACAAGTATCAGACTCAATTCGTGATGAGTTCCGAGCTTCGCGATCGCATCTTCGCGCTCGCGCAAAAGGCAAACTACTTCGACGGTAAATTCAATTACACCAAGAGCAAGATTGCCAACACCGGCCAGAAAACACTCGACTACACCGACGGCAGCAAGCATTTCCAGAGTACGTATAACTGGTCGGAAAACCCCGCCATTCAGGAGCTGACAGACATTTTTTACGGCATTTCCAACACCATGGAATCCGGCAGCAAGCTCGAATATCTTAAACGTTTCGATAAGCTCGGATTGCCCGATGAACTTCTGAGCATGCTGCAGCTTCGCTCTGAGGGCCATCTCCTGGAGCTGCAAACCATCGCCCCATTGCTGCGGCAGATTGCGCAGGATTCTTCGCTGATGAACCTGGCTCGCCAGCGTGCCCGGCAGCTCATGCAGGACCAATGAAAGGCGCCTCGCCTGTGACTGAGTGCCAAATGCTGAAGTGCAATTTCCTGATTGCTCAACAAATTCAGTATCCAAACCCCGGACCTTTTCATCTAAAATAACTGAAGGTTGGTATATATATGTCCCCCCGAAGAGTGATGCTCGCTCTTCCTGTTGTGCTTGTAGTGCTGCTGGCGCTTTATTTAACACCAGCGGCCGCTTGGGCCGACTCTCACGCACGCATTGTGCGCCTCAGTTACGTTGAAGGCGATGTTCAGATTGACCGCGCTGACGGACAAGGTTTCCAGCGCGCTTTTCTTAACTTACCTATTACTCAGGGCTCGCGCTTACAGACTCATGATGATGGCCGCGCAGAAATTGAATTTGAAGATGGCAGCACTCTCCGCTTGGTCCCCGATACAAATCTCAACTTTGACCAGCTTGGGCTACGCGACTCAGGCGCAAAGTTTACGTTCGTAACTTTGGAGCAGGGAACTGCTTACTTTGACCTGCGTGAGAAAGGCAAAGACGAATTCACAATTACTGCTGGTTCCGGGCAGCGGTTGGAGCTTCCCCGCTCCTCGCGTTTCCGCGTCAATGTTAATCCGACGGGCATCAAGCTGGCCGTATTCGATGGTGAGGTTGAATTCCAAGGGCCTGACAAACCTGTCGCAGTAAAGAAGAACGAAACCCTGGACACCGACCGAACCGACCGCTTCTACACGTCGAAAAACGTCATACCCGAGCCTTATGATTCCTGGATGCAAGAGCGCGATCAATACCGCAAGCAGTATTCCAGCAACTCGGCATATAACCTCTCGTCCCCGTATTTATATGGCCGGGCCGACCTGAACTATTACGGTAATTATTTTGATTCGCCCTATGGCTATCTTTGGCGTCCGTGGAGTGCCGGCTCAACATGGGATCCATTCCTGGATGGCGCCTGGGTCTTCTATCCCGGTTCGGGATACACCTGGGTCTCGGCGCATCCCTGGGGCTGGCTGCCTTATCACTACGGCTCCTGGATTTACTTTGAACCATATGGCTGGTGCTGGCAGCCGAGCAGAGTATGGAATAACTGGTTGCCGGTGGCGATCATACGCAATCCTCGTCCGGGATTTATTCCGCCCCGACCACCCACGAACGGCCACAGCGTAGTTATCATCGGACGCGGTCCAAACCGCGGCATTATCCATAACTCACGCCTGGAAGATAGAAGTCTGCCTGGCTTGCAAACGCAAATGCCGCGCTCTTCTTCACTGCTGAAGTGGCCAGGCCCGACGATACGTCTCCCTCAAGGCGCAGAAGGGCGTGAGCAAGAGCTCGACAGGCGCGGATTCTCCAATCTCTTCCCGCGCAATCCTAAGGCTTCTTCGATTCGACCCGTTGCACCTCTTGTTCCCAGTACATTGGCTCCATTGCGGCCTACAGGGCCTTCTGCGCCTATTGTTCCGCATTGGCCAGCGCCAGTCATGACGCAGCCGCGGATTCCCTCGGCGCCGCACATGTCTTCACCTCAGATGTCTTCGCCTCCTCACATGATGACCGCACCTTCCATCCACATGAGCGTCCCACATCCTTCTCGCCGCTAATTTAGAATTATCGGTCGTTTAAACTGAGAACCAAGAACTGAGAACTGAACAATTGCCTTTATGAAATTTCACACCGAATATCTCACCTTCAATACCAGGAAGCATCGCGAATATATCCACATCACGCCGCAGGTAGAGTCCGCGGTGAATAAGAGCGGCGTGCGCGATGGCATGGTGCTGGTTTCCGCCATGCACATCACCGCGGCAGTGTACGTCAATGATCACGAATCCGGTCTGATTGAAGATATTGACGAGTGGTTGGAAAAGCTTGCGCCTTTTCGCAAAGACTATCGCCATCACCAGACCGGAGAAGATAACGGCGATTCCCACCTGAAAAGCCTTCTGATGCACCATGAGGTAATTGTGCCGATTACCGCGGGCAAGCTCGATCTGGGGCCGTGGCAGCGCGTCTTCTACGCCGAGTTTGATGGACAGCGTTCCAAGCGGGTCATCATCAAAGTCATGGGTGAGTAAGCTGGCGAAAGATCCCGGCAGTCTGCTTTAAATCCAGCGCCTCGGCCCGCACATCCGGACGTATTTTTGTCTCTTGCAAAGCGCGGCGCGCAACTGCCCCGTCATAACGGTTTCGCAGATTGTTCAGCAGCGTCTTACGTTTTTGCGCAAAGATCAGCTTCAGGAAATCAATGAAGGGATCTTCCTCAATCCGCAACGCCGCCAGTTGCGGCGCGACCACCATGCGCAGCACCGTGGAATGGACTTTTGGCGCCGGCGAGAACGCTGCCGGCGGCAGGGTGAACAGCTTCTCGACTTTGGCATAAAGCTGGGCGGTTGCCGAGAGCAGGCCATAATCCCGGGTTCCGGGCTTGGCGGCAATCCGCTCGGCGACCTCGCGCTGCACCATGATGACAATGGTGTCGAGGTAGTTGTGATAGCGGAACAGGTGCAGCAGTATGTCGGAGGTAATGTAGTAAGGCAGGTTCCCAATGATGTGCGCCTTCGCCAGGGTTTCATCGGATTGGGCTTGCGGCCCCTGGTTGAGCAGCGGTCCTGGTTTGCGCCGGATCACATTCGCAAAATCTACCGTAAGTACATTGCCCTCAATGATCTCCACGTTATTCTGTTGGCTGTATTTCATGCGGAGCTGGGCGCTCATCACCCGGTCAAGCTCAATGGCGATAAGGCGCCCCGCCCTGGATGCCAGCAGATCGGTCAGCACTCCGCGTCCTGGGCCGATCTCGATGACGGTGGCGGCCTCGATGTTTCCCAGGGCGTCCACAATCTTGCGTGCGGCGCTGGGGTCGTTCAGGAAGTTTTGTCCTGCGGGGGCTTTCTTCGCTCCCGTTGGCTTACTGTGTACATTGGCCATTTTTTTATTTGCCATTTAGACTCGTATCAACTTTTCTAGTCTGTTCGGTATCTTGCCGTGAGTCCCGGAGGTCTGGTTCAATGCGCATTACCTTTGCTGCGTCGGAATGTGTCCCATTCTCTAAGACCGGAGGTCTCGCCGATGTTGTTGGCGCCCTTCCCAAGGCCCTGGCCTCTCTCGGACACGATGTCAGCGTCTTTCTCCCTCGCTACAAACAGACCAAACTCTCGCAGCCTTCCACCGTTCTCTCCAGCGTTAGTGTCCCTTTTGCTGATCAATACCGTTTTTGCTCTGTCCTGGAGTCGGCCTCGCAGGGCGGCGTGAAGTACTATTTTATTGACTATCCGCCTTACTTCGAGCGCGACAATCTTTATGGAACACCGGCAGGCGATTACCCCGACAACGCCGAGCGTTTTGCCCTGTACTCGCGGGCTGTGATTGAGGCCAGCAAAGTACTGGGCGTCCCGGATATCTTTCATTGCCACGACTGGCAATCTGCACTGGTCCCTGTTTTGCTGCATACGGTCTACGCGGCTGATCCGGCCCTGCGCAACGTGAGTACAGTGTTCACAATTCATAATATGGGATATCAGGGTTTATTTCCTCCTGAGATTCTGCCGCTGCTGCAGCTTCCCGAAGAATTATTCAGCATCAACCAGATGGAATTTTACGGGAAGCTCAATTTCCTCAAGGGCGCGCTGGTGTTTTCCGACTACATCACCACCGTGAGCAAAAAATACAGCCAGGAGATCCAGACGCCCGAGTACGGCTTCGGATTGGATGGCGTGCTGCGCGACCGTGCCGACACCGTAACCGGCATCCTCAATGGCGTGGATTACAACGAGTGGAGCCCGGAGAACGATAAGTTCATCATCACCCGGTACACCCCCGAGTTGCTGGACGCTAAGGCGGGCTGCAAGAAAGACCTGCTGACCGAATTCGGCATCGGCAACGGGGACGCGAAGCTGCCGGTGATTGGCATCGTCTCCCGCTTCGCCGCGCAGAAGGGATTTGACCTCATCGCCGAGGTCGCCGACAAGCTGGCGCGCGAACCCATGATCGTCGTCGCCCTGGGGACGGGCGACAAGGAATACGAAGATTTATTCCGCCAGTTGCAGACCGAGTTTCCCAAAAAGTTTGCGGTGAAGATCGCTTACGATAACGCCATCGCCCACAAAATCGAGGCCGGCGCCGACATGTTTCTCATGCCATCGCGTTACGAGCCTTGCGGCTTGAACCAGATTTACAGCCTCAAGTACGGCACGGTCCCCATCGTCCGCGCCACCGGCGGGCTCGATGACACCATTGAACCCTACGATTCTTATACCGGGCAGGGAACCGGCTTCAAGTTTACCGAATACACCGGCGAAGCGCTGCTGCAAACGATAAAGGCGGCCCTCACCGCTTTCAAGAACAAGATTGCCTGGCAAAAACTCATGCGCAACTGCATGGCCAAGGATTTTTCGTGGAACAGCTCGGCGCGCGAGTACGTGCGGGTGTTTGATAAAGTTCACCAGGCGCGGACAAGATCGTTTCTATTTCGCACTTGATATTTTAAGGATTGTCATCCTGAGCAAGGGCGCACGCCCGAGTCGAAGGACCCCGAGACCCTCAACTGTTTCCTCGCAGCCCTCGTACATAATCCTCCCGAAGGTAAATTGCTGGGTACACCGGATTGTTCAAAAACACCGGAGGCAGGACAGTACTTCTGGCTTTCGTTACAAAGGCCCCAGTTTATTTTGTCCGTCATATCAGTAAGAAGTAGATTCGCCCAAAACAGGAAACAATAGGACCATGATGGTGGCTCATTCTGCCATTATTTCCGGGTTGGGCATCGGTGTTGGTCATTAGCCGGCTCATCCCGCCCAAGTATCGCTTGGAGACGGTGTACTCCCATGAAAACACTGTTGAAGCCTGCCGCTCTCGCATGCCTTTTGCTATTGTCCGCGCGCCCTCTAGTTTCGCAGCTACAACAACCGGTTGCGCCGGTCAACGTCATTTTCGATGACGATATGTCCATCTCCGTGGACGACGTTGGCAATCACGCTGTGCTTTGGGGGCTTTCCGACCGTGGCGAGGTCAACGTGCTGGCTCTGATCTGCTCGTCGGCGAACGACTACAGCGCCCCCACCATGCGTGCCATAGCGAACTATTACGGCCACCCGAACGTCCCCATTGGCGCACACAAAGGCATGACGCCTACTCTGGAAAACTCCGCCAACAGTAATTACACGCAACAAATCACTAATCAGTTCGGCACTCCGGGCGATACACGCGCCAACTATCCCGATGCTGTAACCGTTTACCGGCAGGCGCTGGCGAATGCTCCCGACCACAGCGTGCATATCGTGGCCAGCGGATACTATCAACCGCTGCAGGCCCTGCTGCAAAGCCAGCCGGATTCCATCAGCCCGCTCACTGGCATGCAGCTTGTGACCCAGAAGGTGAAACGTCTGGTGTCTGAAGCCGGCTGGTTCCCCTCCGGCAATGAGCACAATTTCCGCGTGGATGCCGACGCCGCCAGTTTCGTGTTTGCCAACTGGCCCGTTGAGATTGTTTCACTGGGGGCGCAAATGAATCAGGATGTCATCACCGGTCCGTCCTCAACTGCCGATCCCACAAAAGATCCGGTCAAGGACGCCTGGCAACTGTTCAATGGGGGAAACTCAGTACCAGGTTTTGGCCAAGTGGCGCTGCTATTCACTGCCCGCGGCCTGGGTACGAATTTTATCGCTTCAGGCTTGAACGGCCAGACAACCGTTGGTCCCACCACGTCACAGTGCGCGGGCTGCAACGGTTGGTCCCAGACCCCCAACATGCAGCAATCCTACCTGAATAAGCAGGCCACAGCCGCTCAACTGGAGGCGATCCTCAACCCTCTGCTGCAGAGTTCCTCGAATATGCCGATCTTGCGAAGTATCTCTCCCACGAGTGTGCCCGCCGGGAGTTCTCAAACGATAACCTTGACCGGCACCAACTTCTTCGCCGACTCGCAAATATTGTTTAACGGCAGCAGTCGTCCTACTACCTTTCTCGGTAGTACTCAACTCAGCGTGCAGCTCAGCGGCAGTGATTTAGCAAACCCGGGAACGCAAACCTTGAGCGTATCGAACCCTGAGGGTGGCGGCTGGCAGTCTGGTGCTCAGAATCTTACGGTTTTCACCACAGCGCCGACCTTGACCGGTATTTCTCCTTCGAGCGCCATAGCAGGCAGCGGTCCACTCACACTCACAGCCACTGGTACGAACTTTACTGCCACTTCGCTGGTCCAAGTCAACGGGGCGAGCCGCAGCACGGCTTTTGTGAGCAGCACTCAGTTGACGGCTACGCTCACCGCAGGTGACCTTGCCAACGCTGGCTCCCTCTCCATCACAGTGACCTCATCCGGCGGCACCAGCGCGCCTCTCATCTTCACCGTCAATAATCCGGTTCCCTCGCTCACCAGCATCTCTCCCAGTACAACCTTCGCGGGCGGAGCAGCCTTCACCCTGACAGTGAATGGAACGAATTTTGTGAATGGGTCAGTGGTCCAAGTCAACGGCTCCAGCCGAACCACGAGCTTTGTCAGCAGCACTCAACTCAGCGCGGCTATTCCCGCCAGTGACATCGCCTCTGCTGGAACTCTCTCCATTACGGTACTAAACCCTGCGCCTGGTGGTGGCGCTTCGGCAGCACTTTCGCTCGTTGTCAATAATCCGCCCCCCTCGCTCACGAGCATCTCTCCAAGTACAACCTTTGTCGGCGGCCCAGCTTTCACCCTGACGGTGAATGGCACAAATTTTGTTAACGGGTCAGTGGTTCAGGTCAACGGTTCCAGTCGAACCACAACCTTTGTCAGCAGTACTCAACTCACTGCAGCTATCCCTGCCAGTGACATAGCCTCTGCCGGAGCTCTTTCCATTACTGTGGTAAATCCCGCCCCGGGCGGCGGCACATCGGCGGCGTTAACCCTCGCTGTCAATAACCCGAACCCGGCGCCATCGCTCTCGAGTATTTTGCCGGCCAGCGTCATCGCCGGCAGCGGCGGATTTACGTTGACCCTTAGCGGCGGCAACTTCATCGCGGGATCAGTAGTTCAGGTCAACGGCTCCAGCCGTAGCACGACCTTTGTCAGCAGCACTCAACTCAGCGCGGCCATCCCTGCCAGTGACATTGCTTCTGCTGGAACTCTTTCCATTACGGTGGTAAATCCCGCGCCGGGTGGTGGTGCTTCGGCAGCACTTTCGCTTGTCATCAATAATCCGGTTCCCACACTCACGAGCATTTCTCCAAGTGCAACCTTTACTGGCGGCGCAGCTTTCACCCTGACAGTGAATGGCACGAATTTTGTTGGCGGGTCAGTGGTCCAGGTCAACGGCTCCAATCGGACCACGACCTTTGTCAGCAGCACTCAGCTCAGCGCAGCTATTCCAGCGAGTGACATTGCTTCTGCCGGAACTCTTTCTATTACAGTAGTCAACCCGGGAGGGGCTAGTGGATCGCTCACCCTCACTGTCAATAATCCGGCCCCCTCGCTCACAAGTATTTCGCCAAGCGCAACTACTGTGGGCAGCCCAGCTTTCACCCTGACGGTGAATGGCTCAAATTTTGTTAATGGGTCGGTAGTCCAGGTCAATGGATCCATTCGAACTACGACCTTCGTCAGCGGCACTCAACTCAGCGCGGCCATTCCTGCCGGCGATGTTGCCTCTGTTGGGACTCTTTCGGTCTCGGTGATAAATCCCGCGCCGGGCGGCGGCGCATCGGTAGCGCTTTCGCTCGCTGTCAATAACCCCGGGCCGTCTCTCTCGAGCATTTCACCAGCCGGTGTCACCCCCGGCAGCGGAGGATTTACGTTAACCCTCAGTGGCGGCAACTTCATCCCGGGATCTGTAGTCCAGGTGAATGGCTCCAGTCGAACCACAACCTTCGTCAGCGCCACACAACTCACGGCAGCCATTCCTGCCAGCGACGTTGCTTCTGCCGGGAATCTTTCGGTCTCGGTAGTAAATCCCAGTCCGGGCGGCGGTACATCGGCGGCGCTTTCGCTCGCTGTCACTAACGCGAACCCGCTGCCCACTCTCTCGGGCCTTTCACCGGACAGCGTCATCGCAGGCAGTGGCGGATTTACATTAACCCTCAACGGCAGCAACTTCGTTCCGAGCTCTGTGGTCCAGTTTAACGGTTCCAATCGGCCCACAACCTTCGTCAGCAGCACGCAACTCACCGCTGCCATTCCGGCCAGCGACGTTGCTACTGCCGCGTTTCCTTCGATCTCGGTGTTCACTCCTGCCCCGGGCGGTGGCATATGGTCGCTCACCTTCGCCGTCAATAACCCGCTGCCGACTCTCTCGAGCCTTTCACCGGACAGCGTCATCACAGGCAGCGGCGGATTTACCTTAACCCTCAATGGCAGCAACTTCATCCCGAGCTCTGTGGTCCAGTTTAACGGTTCCAATCGGCCCACAACCTTCGTTAGCAGCACTCAACTCACCGCGGCCATTTCAGCCAGCGACGTTGCCTCTGCCTCGTTTCCTTCGATCTCAGTGGTAAATCCCGGCCCGGGCGGCGGCGTATGGTCGCTCACTTTCGCCGTCAATAATCCGCAGCCCACGATCTCGGGCATTTCACCGGACAGCGTCACCGCGGGTAGCAGCGGATTTACCTTAACCATCAGTGGCACCAACTTCATCCCGGAATCTGTAGTCCAGGTGAACGGCTCCAGTCGGAACACAACTTTCGTCAGCAGCACACAACTCAGCGCAACCATTCCAGCCGGCGACGTTGCCTCGGCCGGAGACCTTTCGGTCTCGGTGGTAAATCCCGGCCCAGGCGGCGGCGTATGGGCGGCCACCCTCGGCGTCAGATAAACATGCAGGGGATGACTGGGTTACAGAGCATAACCAGAAACAATTCGGAAGGAAATCATTCTACCCACGCCTTGCTTGCGCAAAAGCGTGGGCCGCCCGGCGGCTCGCGTTCTCAAGACGAATCGCTTCTGCCGTACAAACCTGGCAGGCATCGCTATTCCTCCGGAAGTTTGTCTTTGAGTTCGCTGGCCAGCTTGTGTACGTCCGTCGTTTGACTAAAGGACTGGACCTCGAGCTTCGAGGAGTCGACGTTCACGCCCATGTGTTGGCAGAGTCTCTGCAGCATCTGAAGGATTGTGGTCAGCTCCTGTTCAGAAAGCATGCCCACTTGAAGGTCCAGATGCGAGCGCCGTTCCGATTGGCGGGCCATTCGACTTTGACTGATGAGCACGAAGATCGTCAAAAATACGCTTTCGCAAGAGACCACGAGCGCCAGGATGCCGAAAGGAAACGGATCGAACGCTTTGAGTCCCGGGATTACGTGAAGATTGACCAGGCTCCAGCCGGAGATCAGAATCAATTGCGCCAGCAGGAATCCGACGTTACAGACAACCTTCGTAATTACGTCGCTGACTCGCTCCGTGGGAGTCCGTTGATTAAAGGCGTCATGCTCCAGCTTGGCGATTGCGTCAATGTTATATTTCGTAGGATTAGCAGCAGCTTGGCGTGGCAAACGATTTTCCATGGGATAGCTCCTAGAAACGTCCTTGACTATACTGCATCATCGAGAGAACTACAGAAATCTCTATTTTCCTAGGAAATGTTAGAGCTGTCTTGCCGGGGTGCCCGACTCGCGCCACTTTTGCGCGTGTGGGAACCCTGGCGATCTATTAAGCTGATGGTATCACCGTGATATCAAACCCTTCACTTCCGAGGAATTGTAGGTCATCATTGTTCTACGAGGTGTGTCTAGCATTCAAGAATGCGGGCGCGTGCCCTTACGCTCTTTGAAAATTCAGAAAAGCAGTACCCAGTCCGCGGCCAGCCGGGACAGGTCGTCTAGCGCTCAGAACCGGGCCCAACGGATGGTATCTATCTAGTAAACACCCAACACATCGCAGCAAGTGCTCGCGGCGAAAACGACCTTCCCCAGTAAATACAAGGAGATCATGTTGTTTGGGACGCTCTTGACACTAGCATGCAAGTGAGATGCGCTGTCGACTTTTTGCACCAGAGTCCAGAGGCCGAAGATTACTAAAAGATAAACGGCGGCCTGCGCGCCTTTGGGTAAAACCAACCGAAAGATGAAATCTGCGTTTATCTGCGTGCATCTGCGGCGAGTTTTTTCCTGGCAAACCCAAAGTACACCGGCACGCCTGCCGCGATCAGTACTACGCCGGCGACTGCCAGCGAGTTGATCCACGTGTGCGGCCAGGCGGGGATGAATGTTGTTTCCAGGTTGTCTTTGAAGGTGTAGTAGAGCAGAAATCCAGCGGAGAGAATAAACAACGCCGGAACAAGCGGATATCCCCAAGCCTTGTAAGGCCGCGCGGCATCGGGCTCGCGCTTGCGGAAGACGAAGATGGTGCTGGCGGCGATCATGTAGAACAGCCATTCGGCGAAGATTGCCAGGTCCAGCAATTGTTTGAACGTTGCCGCGATCAGGAGCAGCAGGATGGAAAGCACCGCCTGGATGAGAAGCGCGTTCGATGGCGTGTGGAAGCGGGGGCTGACGGCGGCCAGCGACTGGAAGAAGTATCCGTCGCGAGCAACCGCGTAGGGGATGCGGCCTCCGCTCATCACGGTGCCGTTGAGTGTGACCAGCATAGAGAGAGCAATGCCGGCGGTAATCAGGGCTGCGCCCGCTGTGCCCAATACCACCAGCGCCATGGCCGAGGCCGGGCTCTTGGATGCCCCCAGGGCATCGGCAGGCAGCACGTATTGCACGGCGGCATACATCAGCATGTAGAGCGCTGCTACGATAGCAACGCCAGCGATCAGGGCGATGGGGATATCGCGCTCCGGCCTGCGGATTTCACCCGCGACCATGTTCAGATCATTCCATCCATCGTAGGCCCACAGCGCCGCTACCAGGGCCAGCATGAATCCGTTAAATCCGCCGTGGGCGCCGGTGAAGCGAGTAGCAAAGTTGGCCCAGCTTCCGCCGCGGTAACTGAAGCCAATCACCGCGATGCCTACCAGCATGGCAACCTTGAGTAACGTCGCAATCAACTGGAAGGCGCCGGCGCGGCGCACTCCGACATAGTTCAGGAATGAGATGAGAATCGTGGCGCCAATGGCCACTAGTTGCGCCCAGGTCAAAGTCAGGTGGGCGGCGGCTGGGTGAGAAAGAAAGCTGAGGCGCGGCAGCGAGCTGAGCGCATCGGTCAGTCCGGTGGTGATGGTTGCGATAGAAGCAGGCTTGGCGATGACAAACCACGTCCAGGCGTAGAGAAAGCCGAGCATTGGCCCATAGCCATCGCGCACGTAAACATATTCGCCCCCGGCCTGGGGCTTCATGGCGCCCAGTTCGGAATATGTGAGCGCGCCAAAGAAAGAGAGCAGGCCGCCTACAATCCAGGCTAGGTAAACCACCTTGGCCGAGCCGACATCGCGCATCATCGTTCCGGGAACGCGGAAGATGCCGCTGCCGATGACTGTCCCAACCACGATGGCTACGGCATGGCTGACGCCAAGCTCGCGGAGAAGACCCTGGGGTTTGCTGGCGGTTTCAGGCATGGGGATAAGATTTCAAGGTAATACCATAAGAATTCTCGGCAGAATACACAAGTAATTAAACCGCAGAGGGCGCGAAGGAACGTAGAGGCTGTTTTATTTTCATCTGTGTCGTGTCCTGATGTGTGTGATCTTGCCTGAACTAATTTTTGCTCGAAGCTGAAACTTTGCTATCGGATGCATTATCCAGAATCTTCAATCGGTTTTGTGCCAGGCGATAGGAGGAACTCGGGATTTGCAGAGCTTTTTTCGGCTTGGTAACCCGTGCATAGTCGGCGAGGGCGGCGTTACGTTCTCCGTATTGCTCGGCGATCCGTCCGAAGGCATACCAATAATTCGGGTCGGGTTCATCGAGGTTCAGCAGATTCATGGATTGAATGAGCACTTCACGGGCTTCTTTGATTTTGCCAATTTCAGCATACACGCAGCCCAGCGTATGTAACTCTGATGTTTTGGTCTTGCTCAATTGCGCTGCTTTAATGGCATTTTCAACGTCGTCATCACCCACTTTACCCGTAAACAGTGCATGCCAGGCTACATCATTTAGGTCAGGGGCCTCAGCTTTGCCAGCCTTCACGATTTTCAGGCTTAAATCATGGGCCAGGACATAATCCTCGCGCACCACGGCGTTTAAGACAAGGGCGCGCATGGCATCAATATCATCCGGCATGCGTTTCAGTCTATCTTGCGCGAGCTGGTCGGCTTCCGGGTAGCGGCCAAGTGCACGCAGCGTAAACGATTGTCCTGCAAACATGCTCTTCGATTCCGGATATTGTTTTGCCAGTTCGGACAAGACTGCGAGCGTCTTGTCATATTCATCCAGGCTGCTATAACCGGCAATCAGAGCCAGCGCGATGTTCAGTTTGTCCACATCGCTTTTGGCTGAATCCTTCGCGGCTTCCAGAATCCCGACTCCCTGCGGTGCTGTTTGTTTTTCCTGCACCAGAATTGCCGCAGCCGCCAGCTTCATCTGCTGGGCGTCGGCTTCTTTACCTTTCGTCCAGAATCGCGGAAATGGCGCGCCAGCCAATGGATCATCGCCGCCCTCGAGGTGCTGATCTTCTCGTACCCAATCCAGCAAGCTGCGGGCGCCCGCGAGGTTGTTGGCGTTCAAGCGGTCGAGAACCTCCATTCCGACGGCAATGGGCTTTTCAGAGGTGTCGAGAATCTTGTATTTACCATCTTCCTTTATCACGTACATGCTCATGTTTTTGCCGCCAAAAACGCGCAGGGTGATTTTATAACCCGATGAGTCGTCCCCTTCAGTTGTTGGTTCGATGGCCTGCATGACCACATCCATCATTGAATCGGGCGGCAGACCTGTGCGAAAGAACATGCCTCGTAGTTGCCGTCCCATTTTCAATCCCTGGTTGATCTCCTCCTGGTCAGTGTTTTTCAATATCGTCTGCGCATTCCGGGAGAAAAAGCTGGTCATCTTCTCCCTGGTCAGATTCGGCTCCATTACCGCACTGAAAAACTGCATGGCGGTGGCGCTGGGATCATCGTTGTAATGGATTTCCTCTCGCCGGCGAGCTTTGCGCAGCGTGGTCGCAAATGCGACTGTTTCCGACGCGTTATCTCCTGATGCACTCGCTTCGAACAAATCGGCAGCGGCTGGATAGTTGCGCATCCGAAGCATGATTTGACCAGCGCCTTTCAATACCTGTTTGAGTTCGGTTTCTCCGCCGGTGCGCTTGTTGGCTTCTGCAATCGCGGATTTCGGTCCGTTCAACCCAGCCTCAGAGGCAACTATGATGGACAGCAACTGGGGATTTAAAGATTCGGCATTCTTGCGGGCTTCGGCGTACTCACCGGCATAGACCAGCGCGTACGCAATATTGGTCCGCAGTCCAAGATCGGCCAGTTGTTCCGGCTTGAGGCTGCGATATTCCGTAACAGCATCTTGCAGCTTTGCGCCCCGGCCATAGCGTTCGCCTTCATCGTTGTGTTCCAGCAGAACGGCCAGGTTTCCGGTGATGGCCTTATCATCGGGATCGAGTTTCTTAGCCGCACGAAAGGCGGCTTCAGCCCCGGCATAGTCGCTGCCGTGGCGGAATTGGCGTCCCACCAGGTCGTATTCCAGGATGTCTGCCAGGGTTTTTTGTGCCAGCGCTGAAGTTGGTTCAAGCTTTACCGCCAGACGGGCTTCGTCGCGCGCCGGTTCTCCCATGCCTGCGGAAAGAAGCGCCTTGGCAATTTGAAGATGATGCACAGCTTCTTTGGGATGAAGGGCAATCAGGTCCCGGTACGTCTGCAACGACTCCCGGACTTTGCCTTCCCTGAGCAATGCCTCGGCAACCGGTTCGAAGTGAATGAGGATGGGCTCTCCCTCACGCACCTCGGCGATTCGATTGCGCATCTCCGTGGCTTCGGAAACCGTCAAGCGCCGCTTTACGGTGTCAAACCGGATTGCCACATGAATGATTCCATCTTTCTCTGTCGAGAATTCTTCGGTGAGGACCGCGGGCCCCAGCGACAGCTTTGCATTTTGCGGTAATGGCTTGGGACGGAACCCGGCAGGCGGAACGATCTTGTATTGCCACTCGGTGACAAAAGCACCGGACAATTGATAGTCGTTCGTGCGCTTTTTCTTCGGCTTATCACCCGGGGTTTCGGCATTCTTTTCATCTTCTTTTTCACGTTCCTGAAGCTCAGCGGGCAATCGCTCGAAGAGAGTATCGAACCGAATAGCGGCTACGGCACTGTCAAGGTCAGTGAAACCGCGCTTCACCTTGTTGCTTTCCAGAGTAAGCACAAATTGATTTGAAAGGTCCTTGGGATCAGTTCGGTCGAAACGATCGAGCTTTTCCGCCAGATATTGCGACTTCACGTAATCCGTCAAGCCCTCGCGGCGGTCTTTATTTTCTTTATCAACATAGTAACCGCGGTAATCGGATTCCAGACTTCCGTGAGGTTCTGATATTTCCACAACGCGGGCCTCGCCATTTTCCGCCAGGTAAAGTTCCCGCTTTTCAACCAGCAGATTGTCTTCCGGCGAAGTGACCGGCGTATGCAGCAGCGCAGTGGTGCCTGGGCGCGCAATCAGGGCCAGCCTTCCCTGGTCTGCAGTTGGTAGTTGGCCAAGACGCGCGTATTCATCGGTTGCGTCAATCCACAGGTCGGGCGTGCCGGGAGCATACACAATGGCATGATCGAATTCGCCCATTCCAGGAAGGTTGGGTGTGACGTCTTCACGCGAACCCGCATTGAGCAGAGCGACATAAGCGGGAATTTCCGCTGCCCGCAGCATTGCGACCAGGAGCGTGGCCTTGTCTTTGCAGTCGCCGTATTTTTGTTTCAGGGTATCAGCCGGGGAATGGGGCACGATAGCGGCTTCACCAAACTCAATTCCCGTGTAACGGACCTCACGGTCCAGGTACTGCAAAATTGCCGCCGCTTTTTCCTGGCGTGACCCTTGTCCTGTAATCAACTTGTCGACGCTGGACTTCACATCAGCACCGGCGATTTTGCCGTCTACAATCTTTGCGTACTCTTCCGCGACCTGTTGCCACGAGCTTCCTGTTGAAAAAGTAATGTGCGCGAACGCCGGTACATCGCTGGGCAAATAGCTGTCGGCCTTGTCGAACGGTTCGGTTGGACCTGCATCAAAGGTGACTTGCACTCGCCCATTTGCCTCTGTGCGCTGGGGTTTAAGCTCTGCGAGCATTTGTAGATCGTACTGAATTGGGAGCGAAGCCGGCGCCTCCAGCGTCAAACGGGTGTGTTGCACCGGGACCGGGCGTCCAACATAAAAGCGCTCTACGGTTCCTGCGCCGAAAAAAGGAGCAGTTTCTTTCCAGGTCAGCTCTTCCTCAACCAGTGATCCGGGTGCTATGGCGGGCAGTGGGGCGCGAAGTATACGCCGGTCGCTATAGGTCTGGCTTGCATCTTCTTTCGCGGGAGTGTCAGCAATCGTCTTCGGATCGAGTGTGTGAACGGCGTTATCCGCTGTAATCACACGCGCCTGGATGCTGGGACGATCTTGATGCCATGGCTCCCAATCCTGGGAAACTTCGTCCCACTCTTCGGCCCCTTTCTGGGTGAGGACCTTATAAAGAAGATATTGCGTTTGAACGGACCGCCCATCACCATCGAATACATAACTCTGCTCGTCGGTCAGGACCACAACATCTGTACCTGCCGCTGTCTTTACTTCGGAACTCGTCTTGTATAAGGCCACTGCATCAGCGGGAAAATGTTTTCCCTCCGATGCCGGCGTGCCAGGCGCCTGGGCGTTGCCTGCAGGCAACAAGGCCAGACTCATGGTGCAGACAACTGCAAAATATATGAATGCACAATCGACGAATGAAATACGCAAGGAAAAACGCCGGGCTGAACGCATCATGGGGTCCTCAGAGACAGATGTCTTAACGATGTGAGTAGAAGGGTTAGGATAACGCACTATGCAGTCTCAGGCCAGAACCAAACTTCTAATTAGTAGATGAAATTAATGGATGAAAGCGCGATGCAAAGAGGTGTTCTCCGAAAGCAGTTTCCTGAAGCCAGTTGCAGTCTTCATTCAGCGCGGGTTGCGCGCACCGAACAAAGAAATTATCAGGCTGCTGATATATCCCACCAGGAAGGTTGCGACCGTTCCGAAGGCGACGTACCAGGTGAAAGGAATCCTGGTCCAGTGCCAGAGATAGAGATTGAAGGCAAAGCCGAAGAGCATGCCGATGATTGCGCCTGTTTGGTTGGCGCGGCGGGTGAGCGCGCCCAGCATGAAGACGCCCAGCATGGCTCCATAGGGAATGGAGGCGAGGGAGAGGCCGGTTTCTACGACGCGTCCGCCGTGTCCGGCGAGCATCGCCAGCGCGAACAGCACCAGCCCCCAAACTACAGTCGAGATGCGAGAGATGCGCAGGCGCTCTGGGTCGCTAGCCTGAGGACGGATGCGGCCGTAGAAATCCACGATGGTGCTGGCCGAGAGCGAATTCAAAGCCGCGCTTAGGTTCGACATGGCCGCCGCCAGGATAGCTGCGATCAGCAGTCCAGAGATGCCCATGGGCATATGTTCGACAATGAATGTGGGGAAAATCCGGTCGGAACGCGAAAACGGAGTGGCCGGAGGAAACTGCCGGTAATAAACATACAGCATTACTCCCACGACCAAAAACAGCGTGAACTGGAAGAGCACGGCGAAACCGCTGGCGATGAGAGCTTTCTTAGAGTCGCCCTCGTTCTTGGCCGCCAGCAGACGCTGCACCATGAGCTGGTCGGTGCCGTGACTGGCCATGGTCAGAAAAGTTCCACCCACTATGCCCGACCAGAATGTGTATGTCGTGAAAAGAGAATGCGAAAAATCAAAGACATTGAATTTTCCCGCGCTGACAGCGGCGGCATGGATGGCCGGCCATCCTCCGGGGACCAAGTGCAGGATGGTAATAAATCCCACCACCGTGCCGCCGACATAAATCGCCATTTGCACCACATCCGTCCAAATTACCGCGGTCATGCCGCCCTCGAAGGTATAGATCAGCGTCAGCACGGTGATGATGGCGATAGGCACAATATCGTTGGTGGTCCCAATCGCAATTCCTATGACGATGGAAATTGCGAAGACGCGCACGCCCTCGGCGGCGGCGCGGGTCAGGAGAAAAAGTCCGGCGGTGAGCGAGCGCAGGCGGCCACCGAAGCGATGCTCCATGAGCTGGTAGGCGGTCATCATGCGTCCGGCAAAATATTTTGGTATGAGAATGATGCTGATCAGCACCCGCGCAATGAGGTATCCAAAAACCAGTTGCAGGAATCCGAGGTTGGTATCGTAGGCGAGGCCGGGGATGCTGATGATGGTCAGCGTGCTGGTCTCGGCGGCCACAATCGAGAGCGCAATCGCCGGCCATGGAATGTTCTGGTCGGCCAGGAAATAATCGCGTAAAGAACGCTGCTTTTTGCGGAAGCGCAGCCCGAACAGAGTGATGCCTGCCAGATAGGCGGCAACGATGGCCAGATCAAGGGGCCTGAGTTTGAGAGCTTGCAGGTTCGTTCTCCTGTGCTGTGTG
>DATHMF010000045.1 GCA_035487355.1 Terriglobales bacterium
CTTTTAGCTCCTGCCGTTTTAACTCCTGGCGGCACTGTTGCGTGGCGCTTTTTGCCAGGACTTCGCGGGCCATTCCAGTAGATAGCGCAGTATTCTCCACGTGCGTTCCGGCTCCACGAATGCAGGGGCGATCACCATCGATGCGAGCACGTCGGCGATGTAGTGCTGTCCCGTGGTAATGCAACTCACCGCAATGACCGCTACGTAGGTCCAGCCGATCCAGCGAGGCTTGAAAGCCCGCGCGAGAAAAACCGCCCACAGCACGTGAAAAGAAGGAAACGCAGCAATGGGAGGAAACGCGACGCGCTCCATGCCCAGGATTTGCGTAATCGAGTCGTGACCCAGCAACGGGCGACGCGGAGCGCTGGAAGGAACGAACCAATAGAACGGAAATATCACCGCCATGGACATCCAGCTGGAAATCATGAGCCGGCGGAGATCCCTTCGCGTCCGCACCCACCAGGGCGCCAAGGCAATTACAACGTAGATGCTCTGGTACAAAAGTGCCGTCCAGCCAATGATGGGCAGGCGGTCTTCAAAAGACATACCGAAACTGGTGCCGTGTGAGGCGAGCGTGCTGGTGAACGCGTACAGTGCGAGCCACGGGATAATCACGTAGGGCACAAATCGGACCCGCTCCCAGCTCGATGGAGCCGCCTCCTCATCGGCAGGGAGCAGCCAGGCTGCGCTGCCGAAGCGCCGCGGGATTTCCTGCCATGTCAGTTGCGTAGCCAAGTCACGCTCTCTTAAGAAGTCCTGACCCGGGAATTATCCGGAGGCCCATTAATCGCGCCCAAGTAAGCGCCAAAAGCACTTCGCGAGGACGTACCCCCGTTCTCGGTTGGCCGATGCCGGTGGCTGAGCCGAAAACGCACACTTCCACAAACGTCAATTCAGCCTGTGCTGGCGGCCTAGAATGAAGTTGGCAAGCGGCTCGACCTGCGCTGCCGGCCCGGCCTCGCAATCAGCATCGGTCCACAGCCCGTCGCTTTCCACGTCAGACCGGCTATCCGAATCTTCGAGGATCTGCAGACTGGCCTCGGCCGGAAGCTGATGTAGGTCAATCAGCATTCCAATCACCTGACCCAGTTCTTCGCGAGTTGAAATCCGGTCGTCTGCACCTCTCGCTTGAGAATATGGTTTCATGGCAACACCTCAGCGAACGAAAACTTCTTTTCAAGCTCATCGGCAGTTTTTCAATTCCTGCAACACATCTTTGATATAAAAGCCACTGGCGATGAATTGAGCGCCTTCGTTTGACATGCTCCGCAAAAGCTCTTCGCCACCTTTACCGACGCAAGTGACATTAGTCAGGTCGACCACGCAATGATGGCCTTCGCGGTTTCGGCGCGCCTCTTTCCAGCTTGCTTTCACCTCTGTAACCCAGGGCTCCGCCAAACGGCCTTGCAGAATCCAGCGCAGTTCTTCAGGCGTTTCGGTGATCGTGATCTTCAGCACTGCGACTCCATAGCCTCGCGGTTTGGAGTGAGCACCGCGGATGCCAAATCTTGTTCTATCTCGAGTGGCTGAATCCCTATGAGTTTGGGCGAGATAGGGGAGACGCTTGGATTCATCAAATCACAGTGCCGGTCTGCCGATGCCAGCCAAATGGTAGGTGCCTATTTTTTGGCACGCTGGGCTCCTATGATCGGGCGGGATATCGAGGCGGCTGCCGAAGAGCTTGACGCCCACATATGCACTGCGCATCCGCCGGTACAGGGAATTGAGAAGCCGTCGAACGCAAAATAATACGACGGTCCACCGCGGGCCCTCATTATTAGATCCCTTCAATCCGAGCACCACTTGGCCGAGGTGATAGGACAGCGCCCGGCGGGAAGAGACTGCTTTACTTTATTTCCCGCAGGACCACCTCGGATGAGAGGCTTCCAAAAAGCTTGTCCGCCCGCTCGATTTGGGCCTTCCGTACTTTCAGCTTGAGAGCTATGCAAGAACCTTCGTTTACCAATGCTCCATCTTCTGTCAACGACTCCCTCTCATTTTGTGCTTCCTCTGACTCCTCGGGCAAGAATACAAAAGCTCGTAATTCTTCGCGGCAGCGAGCATCTAAATGGGTGGGTTCCCGCGGACCAGAGTCTGAAGAGGGTGCAAGACACAGATGAATTTATGCTTTTTGAGCCGGAAGCGCACAAGCTTCTTGGCGCACATGCGTTAGGACAGCGTGCAACCGAAATCATATAGATTGGTCAGGCCGTACTCTTCTACGGCGGGTCGGTTGAATATTTCCGGGACATGGTCTTTAACTATCCAACGCTCTCCGAAGCTCACAAGGTAGTCGCTTTGGACGGGCTGAACAAGCTCTGACGGATGATAAGGTGATGCCGATGCGCATTCTTCTTCTCAACCTGGGTACGGAGTCTACCCAAGACGTAACGCAGGCTTTATCAGGTCAAGGTTATGAAATCACCGCAGAGCGCAACCTGACCGTTGATGAGGTTCTTGCGCTTTCCCCGGAACTCCTGATCATGGAGGCAACGCCATCCAACCTTAGCTGCTGCGGCTTGATCAGCCAAATCAAGGCAAGCCCTGATCCGCGAACTTTCAAAATTGTGATGATTGTTCACGGCGGCGCACTCGAACGTGCCCGCGGGCTCGACCTGGGCGCCGACG
>DATHMF010000046.1 GCA_035487355.1 Terriglobales bacterium
TTCCTGGCGGGAGATAACGGACAGAAGATGTTTACCAATGCTTTCAAGCTGCAAACCGCCGGAGCGCAAAGCATCACCGCGAAAGATACAGTTACCAGCAGCATCACAGCAACTAACCCCATCACCGTCACCGCCGATGCCTTCATCACACCGCAGAACAGGATTATCCACATCTTCCGCGGCAATATCCCGGTTGTGGTAGCGACCTTCACCGATGCCGATTTGGCCGAAACCGGATCGCATTACACCGCGACCATCAATTGGGGAGATGGGAGCGCGCCGGACAACAACTGCACGCTGGCTTCCATCAACTGCAAGATCGTGCAGGTAAGTGCTAACCCGAACGTCTTTAACGTAATCGGTTCGCACACCTACAAGAAGAAGGGCGTGTTTACAGTGCAAGTGGCCCTGACGGATTCAGGCGGCAGCGTGGCTGATGCTTTCAGTACGGCGACTTTTTTCCCGATCAGCTCCTCGCACTAAAGCTCAATTGCTTCAGACGAAGGCACGGCTTGGACGTGCCTTTTTCTTTTGTTGCAGATACAACACCCGGCCCCTCGATTCGCTTCCACAAATAGGATGATCCAACCGATGAGGGCTTGCATCCTCGCTGGCATAACTTCATCAAATCGCGTAGGCTAGAGAGTTTCAGTATCAGTTGCAAAAAATTCTATTCATACCCAGGAGGAGCAAGAAAATGGCTCACCAAGTACCCCCTCTACCGTATGACTTCAGCGCGCTGGAACCCCATATTGACGCGCTGACCATGCAAACTCATCACGACAAGCACCACGGTGCTTACGTCACCAACCTGAATGCTGCGCTGGAAAAGCACCCCGATCTGGCCAGCAAGAGCGCCGAAGACCTCATTAAGAATTTGAATGCCGTACCGGAAGATATCCGCACCGCGGTGCGCAACAATGGCGGCGGCCACGTGAACCACAGCATGTTCTGGCTTATCATGGCGCCGAACGCGGGCGGGGAGCCTTCGGGCCCGCTGGCCGACGGCATCAAGCAGGCCTTCGGCAGCTTTGCCGACTTCCAGACCAAATTCAATGATGCCGGCCTGAAGCGCTTCGGCAGCGGATGGGCGTGGCTTATCCGCACGGCCGCCGGGAAGCTGGAGATTACCAGCACCGCCAATCAGGATAACCCCATGATGGACGGGAATTATCCCATTATGGGAAACGACGTCTGGGAGCACGCCTACTACCTGAAGTACAAGAACGTACGCGGCGATTACCTCAAAGCCTGGTGGAACGTAGTGAACTGGAAAGAAGTGCAGAAGCGCTTCGAGAAGAAATAAAAAGCTTAACCACAAAGGACACAAAGGAACACGAAGGAAGAAAGCAAACCTTCGTGTTCCTTTGTGGTTAAACTTGCCTTATTAATCCGCAACGATCGTAATCCCGGTCGCATCTGCGGCCTTGATGGTTGCCTCTCCATCGAGCAGCAGGCATTTTCCGGCGTCGACCGCCAGGCAGATCGCTCCTGCCTGCTTCATGATCTCAATGGTCTTCACTCCGATCACCGGCACATCGAAGCGCATATCCTGATTGGGCTTGGCCACTTTTACCACGGTGAGCGCGCGGCTCAGAGTAGTTTCCGCGCTGCTTGAATCATCGCGCAAGCTGCGCATGATCTCACCTGCGCGCGCGATGGTTGCATCGGTGCCTTCCATGGCTTCGACGGCAACGCAGGCCGTTTCGGCAATCACCACTGTCTGGCCAATGTCATACTGCGCCAGGTGACGCGCCGCTTTGCGGCCATACTCGATGTTGGCGCGTTCTTTTTCATCGGGCGCGCGGCGTGTAAGCACGCCAGCTTTGGCGAGAAGTGGCTCAAGAAAGTCGGTGGATTTGAGCAGAGTGATGCCCTCATCCGCCAGGACTTTGGCCACAGCGCCGATCAGAGAATCGGTATTGCGCGTGCCGAGCGAGAGCAGCAGCTTGGCCAGCCGCCAGTCGGGACGAATGCTGCTGAAGATCTGCTTGTGTTTTACCTGCCCCGCCATGATGGCCCGGGTCACGCCCTCGCGCTGGAAGGTTTCAATCAGCTTCGAGAGCTCGCCCAGCGATAACCAATGCACCGCCGCGGCGCCGCGCTGCTCAATCTCGGGAAAAGTTTCTTCCTTGATGGCGGCAACGATGACGTCGTGTCCCTGGGCGTTAGCGGCGTCAAGAATCAGCAGAGGGAATTTGCCGTTGCCGGCAATCAGACCTAGTTTGGGGCGAGTGGACACTCTATGGTTAGCTCCAAGCTCTCAGCTCAAAGGAGTGAGGACAATTAGAATACATTCTACGAAATGAGTTCGCGAGATGCTTGTACACTTTCTCTACCCTTCAGATCCAGTCGAGCCAAGACAACCCGATGAACCATTCAAAGAGCAGATCGGCGAGCTGCGCAAATTGGGTTCTGCCGTATCACTTGTCTCGTTAGAAGAACTCGCAGAAGGAAACGGTAAGGTTCGAGGTGCATTACCCAGCGATGCAACGGTGGTATACCGTGGCTGGATGCTTACGCCATCGGAGTATGAGAAGCTCTTTTCGTTTATCCGCTCTTGCCAGGCAAATCCGATCACTTCTTTGGAAACTTATCTTGCGTGCCACTATCTTCCCAACTGGTACCCGCTTGTTGCTGAGTTCACAGCCGAAACCAAAATTTTCGCTGTCGACGCCGATCTCGCCCACGAGCTAAAAGCTCTCGACTGGGAAAAGTTTTTCATTAAGGACTATGTCAAATCGCTGAAGACCTCGGTTGGCGCAGTTGTTTCCAAGCCGGAAGAGATCACCGTGGTTCTTGCCGAAATGCAAAAGTATCGCGGCATTATCGAGGGAGGAGTTTGCGTTCGCCGCTTTGAAAACTTTGTTCCAGAGTCGGAGAGGCGCTATTTCGTTATTAATGGCAAACCGTATGCCGCCTCAGGGCCTGTCCCTGAACTGGTTGTTGAATGCGCCCGCCGTATCCAAAGCCCGTTTTTCTCAATTGATGTTGCTCTTAGGGCCGACGGCGTACTTCGCGTTGTTGAGCTCGGAGATGGTCAGGTCTCGGATCTAGTAGGCTGGGAAGCCAGACGTTTTGCTGAGATCTGGGCAGAGACGTAGCAAGCTACGTCTCTACTATGGAGCCTGGAGTTGCTACTTAATCGTTCCTCGCTCTGAAGTCTCGATAAAGCGCAGCAGCATGGCCACGTCTTCTCCCTGCTTGCCTTCAGCGCGAAGTTTCTCCAGTGCTTGTGAAGTATTGAGTTTGGAATTGAGCAGCACGCGATAGGCGCGTTGGATTTGGACGATGCGTTCTTTGCTGAAGCCACGGCGCTCCAGGCCGATGGAATTTACGCCGTAGGCCTTGGCTTCACGCGCGGCTGAGGTTTTGGAAAAGGGCAGAACGTCACGGGTGATGATGGTCCCGCCGCCGATGTAGGCGTGCGCGCCCACGCGCGTGAACTGATGCACCGCCGAAAATGCGCCTACCGTGGCGTAGTCTTCTATCGTTGCGTGTCCAGCCAGCGTGGCGGCGTTGGCCATGATCACGTGGTCGCCGACCACACAATCGTGCGCAACATGGCAGTAGGCCATAAACAGGCAATGGCTGCCCAGACGTGTCACACCGCCGCCGCCCACAGTTCCACGGTTCATGGTCACATATTCGCGGATGACGTTGTGATCGCCGATCTCCAGCCGCGTTTTTTCGCCTTTGTATTTCAGGTCCTGGGGTTCGAAGCCGATGGAGGCAAACGGGAAGATGCGGTTGTGCGCGCCGATCTTGCTGGGGCCGTGCACCGTGACATGCGAGATGAGTTCGCAATCCTCTCCCAGCTCCACATCAGGTCCGATCACGCAGAACGGGCCAATGCGGCATGAGGCCGGGACCTTCGCGCTGCGATCAATAATTGCACTGGGATGAATCTGCGCAGCTCGCTCTTCTCTTACTGCGCTGGGAGAAGAACGGCTCATTGACCCTCGGAAGCCGGCTTATCCACAACCTGGCAGGTGAGCACGGCCTCGCAGGCGCGCTTGTCGCCTACGTAGGCGCCACAACTGATCTTGCCTGCGGTCCGGCGGAAGGCCAGAACATCTACCTCGATGCGCAACTGGTCGCCGGGCGTGACCGGCTTGCGGAATTTGGCGCGCTCGATTCCGGTGAAGACCATGATCTTGTTTGCGCGGTCTTCAATTTCGGTGAGCAACAGCAGGGCGCCGGCCTGGGCCATAGCCTCGATCACCAGCACGCCGGGCATAATGGGATATCCCGGGAAGTGCCCCTGAAAAAATGGCTCGTTGATGGTGACATTCTTAATGGCCACAATGCGTTCCCGGCGGCGCAATTCGATGATGCGGTCCAGCAGCAGGAAGGGGTAGCGATGCGGAATGATCTGCATGATCTGCAGGATATCCAGCGTGATCGGAGCGGGAGCCTCAGAAGACGCAGCCTCCGTGGACGCAGCTTCTGCGGTAGCAATCGAGTTGGGTGTCTCGTCCATTGAAATAGATCCGAGGCCAAAATTATAACTTATCTCGCGGCCCCTTCTGGTAGGCTACTGGGAAACAATGCCCACAGCAAAAAAAGTATCAGGCGTGCGTGAGCTGCTCGCCCGCATCGAACCGCGCGAGCACGACATGGTCGCGTTAGCCCAAAGGCTGGTGGAAATCGAGTCCCCCTCCTATGACAAGAAAGCTGTGGACATGCTGGGTCAGGCGCTGGCCGATGAATTCACCCGTATCGGCGCCCAAGTCAACTTCCATAAACAGTCCCAATTCGGCGACCATCTTCAGGCCAGCTTCAAGACTGCAGGCAACGACAATCCCTCCGTCCTCTTAATAGGACATATGGATACCGTGTGGAATTTGGGCACACTCAAATCCATGCCCTGCCGCGTCAGCGATGGGCGCGTTTGGGGGCCGGGAGTGCTCGATATGAAGGCCGGCATCGTGCAAATGATTTTTGCCCTGCGCGCACTTCGCGATGTGCACGGCGCTCCTCCGGGCAATGTCGAGGTACTGCTGGTGAGCGATGAAGAGGTTGGGAGCTTGTCGTCAAGAACGCTTACCGAGTCCGTGGCCAGGAACGCGCGCGCGGTTTTCGTGCTGGAGCCCTCGCAGGGACTTGAAGGAGCGCTCAAGACGGCGCGCAAAGGTGTGGGGGATTACACGGTCAAGGTCACGGGGAAGGCCTCGCATTCCGGCGTGGATTTTCGCGCCGGGGTCAGCGCCATCACCGAACTGGCCCACCAGATCAGCATTATTGAGAAGTTCACTGACCTAGAGCGTGGGCTTACCGTGAATCCCGGAGTGGTTCGTGGCGGCACCCGCAGCAACGTGGTCGCGGCAAAGGCTGAGGTCGAGGTGGATGTGCGCATCCAGAAGCTGGCCGACGCCAGGTTGATTGAAAAAAAATTCCGCAGTTTGAAGCCGCGCAATCGCCGCTCGAAACTGCATGTCAGCGGAGGGATCAACCGACCGCCCATGGAACGCAGCCCGGAAATCGCCGCCTGGTTTTCGACCGCTCGCAAGCTGGCGCAAGAAATGGGATGGAAGCTGCGTGAGGCTTCCACCGGCGGCGGCTCCGACGGCAACTTTACCGCCGCCCTCGGCATTCCTACGCTCGACGGACTCGGGGCCGTGGGCGAGGGACCGCATGCGCTCAACGAGTCTGTACTCATTCGTGAGCTGCCGCGCCGGGCCGCGCTGCTGGCCGGGTTGATCACCTCGGCTTGAACGCTCGTTTTCCCGCCATATTTGTAGTTGAGGCGGTGTTACAATACGGTCTAGTGGCGTAGTGTGTTCAGAAGAGACACACTTTTGGCGGCCCATGCGGAGGAGAAGTATGTTTGAAGGTCTTATGCAACCGATGCATCTTATCGTGGTACTGATAATTGCACTCTTGATATTCGGTCCAGGCAAGTTGGCGGATATCGGTAAGGGGTTGGGAGACGGAATTCGCAATTTCAAGAAAGGAATGCGCGAAGGCGAACAACCGAATACGAATGCGGGTGCGAGTACGAATACGGAAGAAAAGAAGCAGTCGTAAAGACGTAGCATGTTACGCTTCTACAGCGAAATTACCTCGGCACTTCACACGCCTGGTTTATTCACTACGTTCCTGCAACATCCGGTAGACCAACGGCACCGGTAACCCTACCACGTTGAAGTAACAACCCACAATTTTCCAGATCCAGCGCGAAGCGATTCCCTGGATCGCATATGCCCCGGCCTTATCCATAGGTTCGCCGCTGGCCACGTATTCCTGGATCTCCTCTTCGCTCAGATCACGCATCCATACTTCGGTCGTTGCAGCACGCACATCTTCAATACTTGAAACTGCCTTGATCACGCATACTCCGGTAATCACCCGATGCGATCGCCCCGAGAGCAGCCGCAACATGCGCGCCGCATCGGCCTGATCGCGCGGCTTTTCCAGTACCTCCGAATCCACCACTACAATCGTATCCGCGCCTAAAACTGTTTCCCCAGGCCTCTGCTGAGACACTGCCTGCGCTTTCTCCCGCGCCAGGCGCCTGGCATATTCCTCGGGTGCTTCGCCGGCAAGCATGCGCTCATCCACGTGCGCAGGTTGGACTGTAAACGCGATTCCCGCATTACGCAAAAGCTCACTGCGCCGTGGTGAAGCCGAAGCCAAAACTAGTGGTGATGTCGGTGAACTCATCGGGACTATAACTTTATATCAGGTGCAATCTGTCCCCGCTGTGTTAACAGGTGTAGACTTACTCTGATTCAGAAAGTCCTCCGCGCACCTCGACGTCCTCGGCGGTGAGTTCTTAAATCCGCGTGATCCGTGAAATCCGCGGTAAGCATTACCTACCAAACGTGTTTTGCGGCGAAGAAGTACGTCAGCACCACGTACGTCCAGAACAATGAAAACAATATATGCATTGAGGTATTGAATTTGTTGCCCCGCCACAGCGCCGAGTCATAAACAAAAAACTGGATGAACCATCTGCAAACCCAAAACACAACTGCGGCGGCCAGCACAACCCGGCTGAGAGGTGCGGGTTGGAGCAATGCCTGTGTGTAGAACAGAGAGATGCATCCCATCAACACCAGGGTGAGAGCGATAAAGAAGCAGTGGACAATAAATATCTGGCGGTTCAAGAGAGATAGCTTGGCCAAGTCTGTTTTCCACTCAAAGCGCTTGCCAAAAGTTCCATGCGCGACGCCGAGGATGATCAGCAGCACCCCAACGATTTTCAGATGAAGCTCAAGAGACATGTTCGTGGACCAGAATAAACACATGCACAAACGGAGTGACCGTCATTTCTTCCTGCAATCGAAAATTTGCGGAAGTGGCAGCATACAGCCACTCCCGGCGCGATTGGAAGTGAAGAAATCCTAGACCAAATGCCAGAAAATTTGCCACGTCACGTAAATGCTCAATCAAGATCACAGTACCGTCCCTGTTTAGCACCCGTGCTACTTCCCGGAAGAATTCTGCGCGCGATGTGCGCTGGCGTATCTCATGTGCCGCGAAAATTAGAAATACGGCATCGCAAGACGAATCTGCCAGTGGCAGCTTCCGAAAATCCGCCTGCACTGCCTTCGGCCCGTGCGAAGAAACCTCGCGCGCCCTGGCAATTGAGGGCTCGGTCATCTCCTTCGGGTCGTAGATGTCTAGTATCCGTCCGTTGCCATCCGGAAATACAGACTGCAATATCTCGCTGGTTTGATCGAGGCCGCTATGGATGTTCACCCAATTGCGCGGTGCTCGTGATAGCCGGTCGCGCATCCAGCGCAAATCGTATAACCCCGATCGGTCATAAACGTAGTGTGAGACCAGCAGCGAGACCACGATCCACCCGGCGGCCACTGCAATTGCCCCTCCCAGAAGCAGCGCCAGCATTTTTGGTAACAGTGTTGCAATTACAACTCCGGCTATAACTCCTAGCAGCGTGAGAACATAAAACCCGCGATTGTAATTAATAATTTCCAGCAGCCCATCGTATTTACCGCGTGCGCGCGTCGTCTTTGCGGGTTGGGTTGGGTTGGTCATTGTGCTTTGATCACGGTGCGGACTCCGCGCTCCCAACGGTAAGGCACATTTTGCAGATGAAAGGCATTGGCCAGTATGGGAGTTGCCCGGCAAAACGGTTCTTGATCGAAGAAGCTGCACCTGCTTACGTTGACCCGCACCGGCTGCGGGTGCCAGTTCTCCCGCACCCCGCGGATCATGATGATCGAGCCGGTTTCTTTCTCGTAATCGAATGTATAGGGCAGTGGCCCGGCAAACTTTCTTGCCTCTTTTTCATTTTCAAAGGGCGTCCCCTCGGGCAGCGGGGCGGGTTTGTGCGCGATATCGGCGCTGACCTCCAGATCGGCCCGCGCGTGGGGAGTTGTGATCTTCACTCGCAGCTCGCCTGAGCTTTCCTGAAATGAAACCTGGCAATACTGATAGGCGTAATGGGTCAGCAGATTTCCCGAGATTACCATCAGCTTTTTATCCGTGTCGGAGCGCAGGATTCTCAATCCTCGTATGGAATTTGACGCAGTGTCCAGGCGGGTGAAGATGCGGTATCCCGAGAGGAAGAAATTCTGCCCCAGGATTTTCGGCACCATCGCCGGGCGCAGATTTTCCGTCTGCACCATGGCAATCGCCAGGAACCCAAAATCTTTGTAGGTGTCGAGAACCAATCCTGGAGGCAGCAGCGGCCGCAGCAGCTCCTGGGGAAACGCGTAGGTGAGGACCAGCGAATGGCGGAAGAACGCCTTTACGGGCAGCGGATGTCTCTTCAAAACATGCAGCATGGTTTTACACCGAGTGCGTCTTCGCGGCGGTTACCGCGCCCCACAACATGGATTTGTCACGCGCCGCCCAGCTCAATTCGTCTTCATTGCTGGGCTCGGAGAAGCTTCTCAATACCATGATGGAATCCACCGTGCCTGCCTTGCTCACACTTCTGAGCAGCCGGGTGCGATAGTCGACTGGCGCGCCATCCAGGATATTGGAAAGCGAAAATCCATCAAACGTCCCAGGCGCGCACGATTCCAGAAAGCTGGCGGCATCGCTACAGATCAGCTCAATCGGATTCTCAAAGTTGATTGCCTTTACCGAAGTTTCAGCGGAAGTCCCAAGCAACAATCGCCATGCGTATGGATTAGAGCGATTAGGATACGCCTTCCAGCAGCGCTCCATCCGGGCCCGGATCTTGCTGCCAAAGTTTGGCGGCAGGGCGCGGACGAAAGGCGCCGTATAAACGGCTTGTAATAGCCGGGGATGAAGCAACTGGTCAACCGTAATCCTCCACCGCACCGTATCAAGCTGCGACTTCCAGAAGGCAGATTGCTCTTGTAAATCTTCCATCGCGAGAAATTGTCGTAGTAACGAGTTGCGCCAGCCCAACAGCCAAAACAGCTTTCGTCCGCGCGCCAGCAAGCGGTCGGCCGCGCCTTCCTGGATGCCGCCCCCTTCAAGCCGGGCCCGTACATAGGCAATTTGTGCAGGATTGATGTCAACCGCAGTGACGTTGTGGCCTGCAGCCGCCAGGGCGATGGCCATGCAACCAGCGGAAGCGATGCAGAAAATACGCTTCTTCAGCGCGGCTCCGAAAATTTGGACTTCAACACTCGGGTCTTCATACATTTGCCCGAACAGCAATTGTGCTTTGCGTGCGCCGCTGTCGAAGCGGCCCGTGCGCCATGGAGTCGAAGCCGCGTTATCTCGCTTCTCGTCCAATTCGGACCTCTCCTGTTGCAATCACAATCAGCGTGATGAACGCCAGGTTTTGAATCACCATGCCAGCCGGATCTGGAATGAACCTGCGTCCCCAAACGAAGCCGCCGCCATTCATGCTCACCAGCAGCAAAATCTGTGCGAACGCTGCCCATCGCGCCTGCCATCCGCTCAAGACCCATAGTGCCAGCCCGCACTCTGTCACGCCCAGGGCGATAAGAAAACGGTGCGCAGTGGTTGCATCCCAAAATGGAACAGACTGTACAATCGCCCCTTGGTGCGGCACAAAGCCCAGCACTTTGCACCATAATCCCTGATAAATCCACACCAGTGCGATGGGAATGCGGATTAATCGAAGAGTGTTCACAGATGGCTTGATTATAACCGTGATATTCCCGAAGGAAGTATGCTGCTGATGCTGTTCAAATACTGTTCAGTTCAAATGGTGTTCAAGATTTTTGTTTGGTTTTTGAACGGACGCGGTCGTACTTGACCGCGATCAGGCCTTTGGAGTAGCTCTTGTTCTCGATCAGTGAGAAATCCCGTTGTGGGAATCCGGCTGAAAAGAGCGGGATGCCTTCGCCCAGCAACACAGGAACAACGCCCAAGTAGAGCTCATCCACCAGGTCGGCTTTAAGGAAGCCGCGGGCAAGTTCACCGCCGCCCATGAGCCAGATGTTCTTGCCGGCGCGCTTGCGAAGTTCACCGACTAACTCGGTGGGGGATTGGTTGGTGAACATAACGCCATCACGTTCGCCCGGTGGCTGGGAATGAGAAAAGACGTAGCTCTTGATGGGACTCCGGAACGATCCGCCACCCATTTTGCGGGCAACGTCGTAGGTCTTGCGGCCCATGATGGCGGTATCAATCGTCGCGAAGAATGGGCCATCGAGTAGTCCTTGGGCATAAAGAGAAAATCAACTTCGCCATTTGGACGGGCGATGTATCCATCGAGGCTGATGCCGACGCCAAGGACAACTTTGCGCACGCGGGGAATTTTAACGAATTACACGGTCCGGTGGCTATCCCAGGTATTTCTGCAGCCTCTCCCAATAATGTTCTCTCCATCCTTCTTCGAGGTGTTCTTTTTTGCCTTCGGGGAAGCCCCTGTGGTCGAAGATAAGGTGGGTCGCTGGGCCCTGCGCCTTCAGTTCAAACTTGGCAATCGAGTATACCCCTTGATCCCAACCCGCCGAGCGCCATGCCTGAACGATTCGCTGGTTGGGCACCAGTTCGACGTTTCGTCCCAGGATCTGGCCGCCGAACAACGAGAAGGCGCCGCCGGCCTCGCGGTTGATCTCGGCCGGCGCGCCCGAGAACGCGCTGAACTGCTTGCTGTCGAGCAGCGCTTCATAGATGCGCGCGGGGGTCGCCTTAAAATCAACTTCGTGATGCAGCGCGATAGACTTGTCGCCTGAAGATGGCATTTCCTCCATGGTCTTCTGCGGCTCAGCCCAGACCACGGTGGAGCCCGTTGCCAGGCCTCCCAGCGCAACGATGCTGCCGGCAATCATTTGCCGTCGTGTGGATGCACTGGCGAAAGCCAGTAGGCTCAAATTGCTTTTCTCATTCATCATGTTCTCAGTCATCCTCGCCTCCCATTTTTTCGTATTCATTACAACAGGAGCAACGTAAATTCACAACCGGGCTATGGCCGCTTCAGTCTCATTCACAAGCCTTGCAACAAGATCGGCGGCTGATTGGCGCCGCGCCAGGCGGACGCCTTGTCCAGCCCAGAGCGAGAGAAACTCCGCCCGGCCTTGCTGGGCGGCTGCGGTCCGAAGCGGCCGGGTCAGCGCGTTCTGAATTGGGAATGGAAGAATGGCCGCCAAGTTGCCATCGGGTTCAACCGCTGTCATGAAACGATTCACAATGCCTCTCGCCGGCCGGCCTGAAAAGGCGCGTGTTATACGTGTCTCGTCTTCGTGTGCGTTAAGGATCGCTTCTTTGTAGGCTTCCGGCACACCCGCCTCCTTGCAGGTGAGAAAGGCGGTTCCCATTTGCACTGCACTCGAGCCAAGCGCCAGGGCCGCGGCAATGCCGCGGCCATCCATAATGCCGCCCGAAGCAATGACCGGTATTTTCAGAGCATCCACAATCTGCGGAACCAGCGCTATGGTTCCCACCATGCCCGAGTTAAAGTCCCCGGCAAATGTTCCACGGTGGCCTCCGGCTTCGCTGCCTTGTGCTACCACCGCATCAACACCCGCGCTTTCCAGCAAGGCCGCTTCAGCGACTGTTGTTGCCGTGCCCACTACGAACAGCCCGCACCGCTTGATTGCTTCCATTGCGTTCGCAGGAAGTGTACCGAAGGTGAAGCTAAAGACGGAAGCGCCAGTTTCGATGGCGGCATCCAGTTGTTTTGGGAATGAACTGCCAACAGATTCGGGCATGGAGGGAGCTGGTAAGCCCAACTCTGCGAAGAAGGGCGCTACACGCTCGAGCGCAGCTTGGGTTTGTTTTGGGACCTGCGGAACCGGCCAGGGCGCGAACAGATTAATGCCAAATCTCTGCGCGGTTTGCTCACGAACTGCGCGTCCTCGGTCAATGATCTGCTCTGGTGTCAGGTATGCCGCCCCAATAAAGCCCAGCGCTCCGGCATTGCATACTGCCGCAACCAGATCGGGTGTGTCCCCGCCGCCCGCAAGCGGCGCCTGAATGATGGGATGCGTCAACCGCAGTTGCTTGGTCAAAGCTGTACTAATTCCCATTCGCTTCCCTCGCTTTCGATGGCGACGCAGAAGGCAATCACCACGGCTACAACAGTAGTATAGGAGGATTAATTCTCATTGAGTTTGGTTGCGGCCCCAATTTCGAAACCAGCGAAGCCCATTTATACTCTTCCTTGCATTTCAGGAGCTTAGAATGAAGTTGCTTTTCGTGATTGCGGTCTTCTGTATGGTTGCTGCTGCCCAAACGAACTCAAAGAAGACGGCCGGCAAAGGACAATCAAAAACCGGCAATCCCCCGCAAGCTGTCTCCTGCCGAACCGATGATTTCATGCGCGAGTCGCTGGCGCTTTTTCCCGTCGGCGCCTCCCAGGCGGGATATCACAAGCACACCGACGCCGTCACCGGAGAAACCATTGAGCTCGACGCTCAGCTTGATGATTACAGCCCGGTCGCCATCGAACGCCAGCGAAAATTTTATTCCGCCTGGCAAGGCTGCAAGCGCACCCGGGCGTCACTGCAGGACGCCGCCGACTGGCAGCTTATCGACGACCAGATTGGGCAGAGCCTGCTGGATCTGGACCAGATCCGCCGCTTCCAGCACGATCCTACCCTCTACGTCGAAACGATTGGAAACGCACTCTTTCTGCCGCTGACACAGAACTACGCGTCTACAGAAGTTCGTCTGGGCCATGTGTTTTCGCGCATGGAGCAGATTCCGCGCTTGCTGGAGCAAGCCAAAGCTATGCTTGTGGATTCCGACCCCATTTATGTGAAAGTTGCCGTGGAGGAAAACGAGGGCAACATTGATCTGATTCAGAGCGATATTAAGGAACAGGTTGCCCAGCTCTCGGGTGATCAGGCCGGCAAGCTCAAGATCAGGTATGCAAAGCTGGTGCCGCTTGCGGTTGCCGCTCTGGAAGATTTTTCCCAGTGGTTACAGCAGGATTTAGGCAAGCGTCCTAATCCACGCAGTTGGCGGCTGGGCAAGGAATTCTATGACGCCAAGTTCAAGTACGTCATGGAAACCGATATCACTCCGGAGCAGGTGTTGACCAGCGCCGAAGCCGAACTTAAAAACGTGCGCGCGCAGATGCTGCAGATCGCGCTGCCTCTGCATGCGCAAATGTATCCCGATCATAGCGATCATGCCGATCTCTCCACGCGCGACCGCGAGAACAAGATCATCGGCGAGGTCTTGACCAAGATCGCCGATGACCACGTACAACGCGACCAGCTCATTGATCACGTGAAGCAAGATCTTGACGGCATCATTCAGTTCATCCGCGAAAAGAGGATCGTTGCGCTCAGCGACCGCGAGAACCTCAAAGTGATTCCGACCCCGGTCTTCATGCGCGGCACCTATTCGGTTGCGGGCTTCCACGCCGCGCCGCCGCTCGAGCCCGAGGCCGAGGCGGAGTACTGGGTCACACCTATTGATCCCAAGATGCTTGAAGAGCGCGCCGAATCCAAGCTCCGCGAGTACAACAACTGGGTGCTGAAGTGGCTCAGCATCCACGAAGCCCTGCCCGGACACTACATCCAGTTCGAACACGCCAACAGTGTCGAGCCCAAAGAACGCCGTCTGCTGCGTGCGGTTTTGGGCAACGGCGCTTATATCGAAGGATGGGCGGAGTACATCGCCCAAGTCATAATGGAAGAGGGTTTCCTCGGCCACGACCCGCGCTTCGTTCTCAGCATGAAGAAGATCCGCCTGCGCGTGCTGGCCAATGCGATTCTCGATGTTCGCATGCACACCATGAACATGAGCGACGACGAAGCCCTTGATCTGATGATGAACTCCGCCTTCCAGACCCGCGCCGAGGCCGAGGGCAAGCTGCAGCGCGCCAAGCTGACCTCAACCCAGTTGCCGACGTATTACGTGGGCATCAACGAGTGGTGGACTTTGCGTAAGAAGTACGAAGCCCAAAAGGGGAAAGATTTTAACTTAATGGAATTCCACAACCAGGCCCTGGACCAGGGACCGCTGCCTGTGCCGTTGCTGGAGAAGATTTTGCTGCCTATGACAAAGTGACCGGCGGCTTCTTGCACGTTACGCCGTTGCTAATCTGATCGGAGAACATGACCTTCTCGACTAAAATCGTAGCCTACGTAGATGTGGACGACACACTCGTGCGCTCCGCCGGATCGAAGCGCATTCCCATGACTAGGGTTATTGCTCACGTGCGGGAACTCTTTCAGAGTGGCGTTGTGCTGTACGCCTGGAGTTCAGGCGGAGCCGAGTACGCGCGCAATTCAGCCCAGGAGTTGGGATTAGAGGACTGCTTCCTCGGATTCTTGCCGAAGCCAAACATCCTCATTGATGACCAGGCGCCAAGCGAGTGGCGGAGACTGATCCACGTTCATCCCATGGAGGCTGCGTCGAAAACTGCGGATGACTATTCTGTTCTCCTGTCAAAAGCACCAAAATAGCCAAGCAAGATACAGCTGTTAGAATCCCCGCGCAGCCATTGTTCACACAGCTTGGGCTAAATTCCGACCACAGGGTCATTGCTCGCCAGGCCTAGTCCGGCAGGGCCATGGATTTTAAATGCAGAACCAGTAGAAACACTCGACCCAGCGGATAGTTTCTTAGTATCCTTCCAGCGCTATGAAGCCATCTTTGAGATTGATAATTTGGAAGCCCGCTCTTTTCTGTCTGCTTCTGTGTCTTTTCGTCGCAGTTGCCTCTTCGTTTGGACAAGAGATCGCGCTGACATTCGATGATCTACCGGCGCACGCCCAGTTGCCGCCAGGCGTGACCCGGGAAGATGTTGCCAAACAGATCATCAAGGCGCTGGAAGACGCGCATGCGCCGAAGAGTTACGGATTCATGAATGCCGAAAAACTGCAACAAGCCCCTGAGGACGTAGAAGTATTGAAGCTTTGGAGGGCGGCCGGGCTCCCTCTGGGCAATCACTCTTATTCGCACATGGACCTCAATGCCAACAGCGTGGAAGCCTTTGAGCATGACATACAAGTCAACGAACCGTTGCTGCAATGCATGATGCAGGGCGAGGATTGGCGATGGTTTCGTTATCCCTATCTCACTGAGGGCGAGACGCTGAAAAAAAGACGCGCCCTACGCTCCTTCCTCACGGACCACGGGTATCGCGTCGCCGAGGTGACGGTGGATTTTTCAGACTACGCCTGGAACGCTCCCTATGCGCGCTGCGCGGCGAAAAAAGATGCGAAGGCCATCGAGCAATTAAAGGCCAGTTATCTCAGCACAGCCGCGGAGTACATCAGCCTCGGCCAAGAGATGGCAAAGCTGGTCTATGGAAGGGAGATCAAGCACGTTCTGCTGCTTCACGTCGGCGCATTTGATGCGGTCATGCTGCCGCAATTGATTGATCTTTTGAAGCAGCGCGGATTCAAACTCGTTACTCTGCAGCAGGCAGAGAGCGACCCTGCGTATGAGAGCGATCCTGATCTTGGATTGAAGATGGGGAAGTCCCTGCTGGAACAGATGATGCAGGCCAAGCACCTCCAGGTGCCGCCGCATAAAGAGAAGCCATTCAAGGAACTCGAGTTTCTCTGTCGTGAGCCAAGTACGGCTTCCCATAACTAGGCAGATACCAGGCCAGAACAATTGATTTTCAGTTATTGATTGCTCAAAGGAATTTACAGCTCTACTGCGCCCCGCTCGTTTTTCCGCTGGCAATCCCCGCTGCCAGACTCAACAGCCCAACCCCAAGGTGAATAACGTTGTAATGCGAGTTCAATCCCAGTTGCATTGGACCAAGGTCTTTCAGACCGGCGAAGCCTGCGATGGCGACCAGGATGTAGATCGCTCCAAAGATCAGGCCAAATAATCGCACGCCCTGGGCGCTTTTTCCCAGGCCAGCCCAGAGTGCGATTACGCCGCTGGCCAGGTGAAATACGTTATGCGCTGGAGGAAATGCGAGATTGAACATCTCATGACGAAAGAAGCCGACCACACCCACCACGAACAGGATAGCTCCGCTCAACACAACATAGATCTTGGCCAGCATGGTTCGCGTTTTTTTCTCTTTGTCCGCAGCCATCGAAGCTCGAGAGCGATTCAGTTCCTTACGCCGGCAATCTTCAACTTGATGCTATAGATGCTCGTGCTGGCGGTGATGTAGAGCGTCTTGTCGTCCTTGTCGCCCCACGCTATGTTGGCGACCCTTTCGGGCACTTTGATGGTCCCCAGGTGGTCCCCATCCGGGGAAATGATCCAGACGCCGCCCGGCCCCGAGCCGTAAAGGTTTCCTTTCTTGTCCACGCGAATGCCATCCGGTCCGCCGGGCGCGTTCTCGCCGGCTGATTTGTCGGAAGAGGTGAAGAGGAAGACCTCCCCATCTTTGACCGATCCGTCTGGTTGCACCGAATAGCGCATCCAGAGTTTCTTGCCTGACTCGGCTATGTACAAAAATTTCTCGTCCGGTGAAAACGCTATGCCGTTAGGTCTGGCGAGATCGCTGATGATAAGCTGCAACTTTTCCCGCTCCGGCGGAGCGCCCGGCTTCTGCTGTCGCGCCCCTGGGATGCGGTACACACCGTTGACTTGCAATTCCTTTTCTGGGTCGCTATCTCCCTGCGTCGGCAACCCGTACGGAGGATCGGTGAAGTACAGCGAGCCATCCGATTTATATACAAGATCGTTGGGGCTATTGAGCTTCTTCCCCTGATACGAGTCAGCCAGCACTGTGACCTGAGCCTTGGGATCGAGCGATTCCAGCCGCCACACCGTCCGTCCGGCGTGCCCCGCGACGGTGACACGGCCGTTCGAATCGAGCGTCATGCCATTCGAACCGGGCTCCGGGCCTTTATAGGGTTCAGTACCTTTGTATCCGCTGGGATGCATGAAAACCGTTGGGCTCTGCCCCGGAACCAACCTAATGATGTTGTTCGCCGGAATTTCAGCAAAAAGCAGACTGTTGTCGCGTGTCCAGACCGGACCCTCTGTCCACTTGTTGAAGCCGGTAGCCACCCGCTCAAGCTTTGCGTTGGGCGGAACGATGTCATCGAAGGCGGGGCTGAGTTTCAATATCTCCTGCGCGAGCGCCGCAGTGGCGGCAGCAGTGAGTATCAGGGCTAAGATAGCCCGTCGCATGAGGGTCATGCGCGACATTGTACCGTGAAACCAATTCCCGTTTTGAAATTCCTGCTGCACTCATCCAACTGAAATGAATGAGGAATCATTCAATCTTGCGGGCCTACCCCCGTTGCAATGCTGGCAAAACCGGCGTTTATCCGTAATATTGAAACTGCTTCCAGAAATCAGGCCAGCTCTGGCGCAGCCCGTGACAGACGTAGATGTCTGGATGATCTTTCGTCTCTTCGTTCTCCACGCCGTAGGGGTTCGTGACATGGCCAGCGAGTTCGCACGCCGAGAAGTTACGGTCCAGGTAACGGCGCGACAGGCCCACCACAATCAGCGTCTCCGGCGCGGGATTACCGTAGCCGCGTTGCCAGAATGAGTTGATGCCGCTGATCGCCTGCGGCAAGCCATAGCTCGCACCGTAAAGGTTGATGGCGCCGGCCTCTCCATAATTTCCTGCCAGGATTCCCATGTGCGCTCGATCTGCTGCCGGCAATGAATCGCGGATCTTGGCGACCGTCTCCACTAGCTCTGGCCAGCCGATCTCCTCGGGGAAATCGCCATTGGTCTTGATTGCAGCCTTCCACCATCTGGAGTTGACCGGAGCGATCGGCAAGGCCACAGCCGCGAAGACTACAATATTGGTTGCCAGCGCTGTCCATGCCAGCGCCCGTATTGCACCAGCCCAGCCGCGTCGCAACGAAGCCAGCCACTCGTCGCCCCACACGCTGCCCGCGGCATAGAGCATGGGATAAGCCGCCGCCAGGTAATAACCGCGCCCCTTGGCGATCACGAACAACAGCAGAGGAACCACATACATCCAGCCCAGCATGCGAAAGCGTCTGCCCTTTTGCGAGAAAAAGTAGAAGTAAAGCCCGGCCACACAAAGCGGAAAGGCGAAGAGCGTCAACTCCAACTGATCAGGAAGAAAGTCTTTCGTCCGTCCAATGCGCACGTCACGCTCGTGAATATGCTTCAAAAAATCCAGCGATATAAAATGGTGCTGCGCCTGCCAGATAAGATTGGGCAAAAAGATTACCAGCGACGCGGCAACGCCATACCAGAGCCATTTGCTTTTTAGATACCGGCGCGCATCCGTCAGCAGCACTCCGGCAACGATGCCGATGACGAAGAAGCCCATGGTGTACTTCGTCATCATTCCCAGCCCGATCGCACTTCCAATGGCAACCCACCAGCGCGGGTCGTCATTCGCGAGCAAGCGAACGACAAAATAGGCAGCCAGCACCCAGCATAAGTAGTCGAATGAGACATACTGCATCAGTACGCCGCCACCCAGGCAAAACGCAACCGCCGCAAATGCGGCAACGAGCTGCGCTCCTCGCCTTCCACATAGCTCGCGCGCCATCAACCCGGTGAGCACCACCGCCACTGCCTGCGCCAGGGCAGCAAAGAAACGAAACCCAGCTAGTGATGTTCCAAAAAACAGCAACGACAAGCGGCCAAAGAACGGAGTTACCGGCGGATAGGCCACGTACCCCCAGGCAAGGTGACGCGCATCGTCGAGCGTGGCCAGTTCGTCGCGATGAAATCCGTAGCGCCCGCCGGTCAGCATATGCGCCATGACCGTGGCCGCTGCGAGGTAAATCAGAATGGCGACATCGCTCGACCAAATAGACCGTCGCGAGGCAGAAGGGACTGGAAGGGGAGAATCAGCACTGAGGCCTATGCCGATTTGCGGATTCATGGATATCAATATTACATGAGCGGCTATTCTCGCCCGCCTAGGTCAGACGGATATCGAACAATGCCACCCAGTACTGAAGAGATTGCAATGTGAAGCCGCAGAGGATCAATCCTATTCCAAAGGCGCCCATGCGCCGCTCCGGCAGGCTGTCAGCGTAGTACTCGATAAAGGGATTGACCATGATGCCGGTGCCCGTGACCAGGCCCGTTACCAATCCTACCTGAATCGCGAATGCCCATGGATGATCAATGTGGCGAACCAGAGTGCTGCAAATGAGTGCGGTTGCAATGTAGCCGACCGTTCGCACGATGGTTCCCCAGAACTGACGAGGCGTGAGCCGCGGCCGGCGGGCCGCTTCGTAATCCATTGCAGGACGCATGCCGCGAGAATAAGCAAATACTTGTCCGATGGTGATAAGCGTGCCAAACGCGATCGCGAACCGAAGGCCCACAATTCTGTAAAGTCCCAGGCCGAACCCAAAGCCGCGTATGGCGCTGAACAAGGCTTCCCAGGGCAGTGGATAGTGGTCCCGGCCGCGAGCGGCCCGATTGAGTTCAATCGCTATGGTGATGCCGGTGGCAATCCCGGAGGCCAGTCCAAAGAAAAATCCTAAACCAATACCGTAGAAAAATCCCAGGCCAATACCGTAACCGATTCCGAAGATGATGGAATACGTTACCGCCCGGGTGAGCAGCCGCAAAGGACCGTGCTGGCCGCCCAACAAGTCGTAAGCAAGATAGAGACTTCCCAGCACATCAAGAGTGGTGCCGGTAATACTGATAGCCGCAACCGTATGGTGGTCCATGGAATGATTGTAGAAGAGAGAACTTGACCAACCGCCTAACACTTCTCATACTTCCAATTCCGCGACTTTCCTTCTGCTATCCACTCCACCGAGGTCTGCAACCGGCGTTCACGCGTCTCATCGGTCTTGGCTTCGCTGAGCCACTCGACGTAATCTTTTTTCTTGCTGTAAGAGAACGCCGCGAAGTTAGCCAGCGCCTTTTTGTTTTTCTTCAGGGCAGTCGTGAAATAACCCGGGACCTTCAAATCTTTCTTTTCGCCGTTCGGCTTTGACCTCCAGGGCACCTTCACGCCTTCATCATTCAGTTGCCTGGCGCGCTTGACGTAGGCCAGCAGTGCGCGCCTCGGTGGCAGGTCCTTCATGGATGTAACACGCCCAAACTGGCCCATGGCATCCACATTGTTATTTTTTCCGTCAACCACCAGGCTGCCCTTCCAGAACCCGAAGGCACAATGCTCCTTGAAGGCAGCCATACCGCAGAGAATGCCCTTGTACATAAACGTAGGTGAGCGCCACTTCAGGGTCTCTTCGATCTCCGGACAGCCTTCGTGAACAATCTCGCGCAGCTCGCGAAGGATAGGCTGCGCGAACCCTGCCGATTTTGCGATGTATGTATCAATGCGCTTGTCTTTTGTTCCCATGGCGGCTCCTGGTATGCAAAATGTCGGGTGCAGAATATTCTCACGAATGCGGGCTTGCGTTCCACATCTCTTGCTTGATTCTCCACTCCCCGTCTTTTTCTTTATGCAGCACCAGCAGGATCTTGCCGTAGATCTCGATAGGTTCTTTGTCTCCTGGAGGCTGGGCCACTTGAATTGTTGTCCCCCACTCGGATGCCCAATCTCCCGAGATTTGGATATCGTGAAAATCGTTATCCGGCCGGGTAACGCGGTAGCCCGGCATCTTTGCCGTAACCTCGTCGAGCCACTTCGCAATGTTCGATCTTCCTGTCAGAGGCGCCATGCCAGGCAGCAGGGTGGTGCCATCTTCCGCCCATAGGGAGATAACTGCGGCGTTATCCATTTTGAGGATGGCCGCTCGGAATTTCTGGTTGAAAGCTTCGATCTCTTTTTGCGCTTGCTTCTCCTGAGCAGCCAGACCAGGAGTGCCGATGAGAATGAGTGGCAGCAGGACCGTGATTGAGAGTGAACAGGCTAAAAGCACGACCAGACCTCCAGGAGTGGAAATTTCTTTCTTGATTTAGAAAATGGCCGCATTGCGTTAGTCCTTTGTCCCAAGAGTGGGAATATTGTCGTCGTTGACGGAAGCCGAGGCAAGCTCAAACATGAAAGCGATTCATAGCTTTGCGATGCCGTTGCCGCGTTCTACAATTCTTGTTCATGCCGGCAAATGTTCCCAGGCTTGTTCTCGTGAATGCTGTTCTTCTGTTTACGGCTTACACTGCGATTCTTCCATCCACCGCGCTGGCCGAAGACCAGTCAAACCGCACAGATAAAGGCTCGGTTTGCCTTGGCATTTATGCTCCCAAGATCATTCAGAATGACGAACTCAAGCGTGTCTATCTGACCGTGGGCGACTCCGGCAAAATATTCTTCGATCAACAACCGGGCAGGATTGTTGTCAGCAACCTCGACCTGCATAAGACCTATGTGGTTCGTGTATTTTATGATTCCAGGCAGGTGGATTCCTGGAAGCTCCGCTTCGACCGGCTTGGAGTCAACCTGGTCACGATCTGGAGATCAGCAGGATATTGGCACATGGATCCGAGTCCTTCTGGCAAATGTCTCTTGCCGTCAAAGAATCCCTAAAAAGGGCCGCAATTCGCTTTCCCGTGATTATCGAGTATCTCCCGTACCTTGTTTGTAAGCGCCGGGGGAGTGAACGGTTTTTGCAGGAAGTAAGTGCCAGGTTCAAGAACCCCGTGCTGGCCGATTGTGTTTTCCGTGTAGCCCGACATGTACAAGACTTTGATCTCCGGGTTGCGGCCGACCAACTGGCGGGCCAGTTCACGGCCGTTAATTCCTGGCATAATGACATCCGTGAGCAGCAAGCGAATCTGCATTGCATGCTGTTCCACCATGGCCAGCGCCGTCTGCGCATCCGCCGGAGCCAGCACCACATAGCCGCAAGCGGTCAGGATGGTACGCGTCAGGTCCCGCACTTGGATGTCGTCTTCCACCAGCAAGACCGTCTCGCTGCCCCGGGTGGTGGAAACCACCGGATGCTCCCCAGACGCAGGCTCATCCGCCTCATGCGTCTGCGGCAGATAGATCTTGAAGGTGCTCCCGTGGCCTACTTCGCTGTAGACCCATATGTGGCCTTCGCTTTGTTTCACGATGCCATAGACAGTTGAGAGTCCCAGGCCGGTGCCTCTGCCCATCTCTTTGGTCGTAAAGAAGGGATCGAAAATCTGCGCTTGCGTTTCAGCCGACATGCCCGTGCCGGTATCGCTCACGGCCAGCATGACATAAGCTCCGGGGATCACGCCCGCGTGTGTCGCTGCGTAGTTTTCGTCCAGGTCAACATTCGCAGTTTCCAGCGTCATCGTGCCGCCCTCGGGCATGGCGTCACGAGCATTGACCACAAGGTTCATCACCACTTGCTCGATTTGTCCCGGATCGGCCTTCACCCGCCTCAGTCCCAGAGTTGTCCTGGTGATCAGCTCTATGTCTTCTCCAATCAGCCGGTGCAGCATCTTCTCCAGGTTCACCACCAGGTTGTTAAGGTTGATGACCCTGGCCTCGAGCAGTTGCATGCGGCTGAAGGCCAGCAACTGCCGCGTGAGAGCGGCGGCTTTGTCCGCTGCTTGCGCAATTCGCTTGGCTTGTTCGCGGGCCTCATCGTCGTGCTTGAGCCGGTCGCGCAGCGACCCGCCGTATCCCATGATCACCGTGAGCAGATTGTTGAAGTCGTGCGCGATGCCGCCGGCCAGCCTGCCCACGGCTTCCATCTTTTGCGACTGGCGCAGCATCTCTTCCAACCGGTGCCGCTCGGTGATGTCCACAACCGTGCCCTCGGTGACGTCGTTGCCCTCTTCATCCTTGGCCAGCGCCACGTTTTGAATCGCCCACACCAGGCCGCCATTTTTGTGCCGGTAACAGATCTCAAAATCTTTCATTTGCCCGGTTTTGCGAAACTCTACGATCCGCGAATCGCGCTCCTCCTTGCCGCCCACGTAGAGCACGTGAGGCGGCAGCTTGAGAAGCTCTTCGCGTTCATAACCAAACATCTGGGCAAAAGCGTCGTTGCAGTCAATGAAGCCTCCTCCGGGCACACTGCGAAATACGCCCGCTTTGTTGCGCTCGAAAAGCGAACGATAGCGCGCTTCCGATTGTTCCAGGGCTTTGCTCATCCACTCGCGCTTGTTGATGTCCTCCCGCAATTTCTGGTTCAGCCCAATCAGTCTTTTTCCGATGAAGTATGCCGTTAAAGTCGCCAGGACCGTGGTGAAGCAAATGGTTGCCGCATGCGACTGCCAGATTGTGATGTGAGGAAAGAGAAGTTGTTTGAGTGCTTCATAACCGGCCATCAGCACAGCTACGGTGATGGCGGCCAGGAATAAGGACCGCGTCAACTCCACGCGATGGGACCGGTCGGGCATTTCGCATTCCGCTTCACCGACAAAGTGGCCGGAACATCTCTGGAGTGGTCAGGCTAGACCACGTACTTCAATATAGATCAGTGACTCTAAGCCGAACATTATATACACGTTTGCCACGTCTACTGGGCTTGAGGAACCATTTATGAAACCCGCCTCTGGCTGTTATGAAATACGGCACTCTGATAAAATTTCTCGTATCTACGGAGCGCCTCTGACAGTCATTGTCTAACCTCTCTTGAAAATTGCCTCCACGCCGTGGCGCACAGGAGGCGTGTCTATTCCCTTTTCAAACAAAGAGAGGATCTTCTCCATGTTTCTGCAACAACTTGGTTGGAACGACTTTTTTACAAAACAACTGTTCGATGGTATTCCCGGCCGCGTTGCTTCTTCGAACCGCGAACACTTTCTGATTTGGACCGAGGATGGCGAAATTGAAGCAAGTGTCAGTGGACGTCTTCGGCATTCTTCTTCTGAGTGGCCTTGTGTGGGTGACTGGGTAGTGCTGCGCGAGACCGCACCTGTGATTGACAGGGTATTGGATCGTAAAACGAAACTTTCTCGCAAGCAGCCCGGGAAACAGGTGCGCGAACAGGTGCTGGCTGCAAATGTAGACGTTCTGTTTATCGTGAGCGGCCTGGATCGCGACTACAATCCTCGCCGCATCGAGCGTTACCTGGTGCTGGCGCGTGAAAGTGGGGCGCGCACTGTAATTCTTTTGAACAAAGCAGACCTGGCGGAGGAGCTTGCCCTCAATCTGGATCGCATCTTGTGCGAAACCGGGCGCCTGGCCCCGGGCGCTCCCGTGCTCGCGTTGAGTGCTTTATCGGGAGACGGTTTGCAGGCCCTGCCCACCTTCCTCGCTCCTGGAGAAACAGCCGCCTTGATCGGATCATCGGGCGTGGGAAAATCCACGATTCTGAATCGCCTATTGGGCCAAGAACGGCAGCGCACGCATGTTGTACGCGCTGCCGATGATCGTGGCAGACACACGACCACGAGCCGCGAGCTGTTCGTCATGCCTGGCGGCTGGTTGCTGATGGATTTGCCCGGCTTGCGTGAGCTGCAGCTCTGGGCTGATCCTGAGCAGGTTGATGGCAGCTTTGGCGATATCCAGGAGCTGGCCAGGCATTGCCGCTTCCGTGACTGCACGCATACCCGCGAGCCAGGCTGTGCCGTGCAAAGTGCTGAACTGGATTCGGGACACCTCGCCAACTATCGCAAGCTGCAACGCGAACTGGCCTATCTTGACCGGAAATCCGACGTCAGGGTGGAGCGAGAAGAGCGTAGTCGTTGGAAGGCAATCGAAAGGGCCCTGCGCCGCCATCCCAAGCGCGGGGCTTGAGCCCGGGAAAAAGGGAACTTTCTCTCTGGTGACGGAGTCAGAAACAGTATGTATATACCCCTCGTGGGGCGAATCGGTATTCTCATTATTCTCGGAGGCTTTGCCATTGATTTTGCGTTGTGGCTTCGTCCTGAGGACGCCGGTGCGGGGCCCTTTTGGTGGGGCCCTTTTTCCACAGTACTGCTTCCTGCGGGAATATTTTTGCTGCTTATCTCGGTCATCGGGCTGACGAAGAAAACAAGCAGCAAAGCAGACAATAATTTAACCTTGTCGAAATCACAATCGGAAGGGTTGAAACCCAGGCCTGTGTCGCCTGCTTCGACCCTACACCAGCCGGGCAGGTTCATGTCTGTTTTTGCTTCACCTCTCGTGTTATTGGCAATCGCACTCATCTTTTTAGGCGTTGTCTTTTATACCGGCAGCTACTACTGGATGACTACGCGCACATTCGTTCCGCTGGAAATGCCCGTCTCACTGTCACGCGGGCATATCAGAACTGGTAATTTCTACATCAACTTGAAAGAACGGTATGAGGTTGACCTTGCTGTTGATTATCCGTTTTATGAAAATCCCGCTTGCCAGTTGAACGCGCCCAATTCGGTACTCAAGACAAATCTTGTTGTTTTCCGAAATGGTCAGGTGCTTAATGAAACAAACGGTTCCGATTACTATTCTCTGGGCTCTTTTTTCGCCGAAAAACGAGGATCTTACAACCTTGATATAGAGGTGCTGTCTGACGCCAGTTGCCTCAATGCACGCCATCCTCAAGTCCTGGTTGAAACCAGTTGGTATGCCTATGACTCATACACGACCAAATACAAGATCATCCATTGGTTTGGGTTGGTACTGGTAGCCGCCGGGCTGATTGGGCTCAACCGTTCAGACATCGGACTACTCGCCAGAGAGATGTTGTCGGCAGATAAGTTCGTGATTTTGGAAGGCCCCCATTCTGGTTCCTACAAACCACGCCGGGAGCTTGCTGTTAACAAACTAATTTCCGCCATACCCTCCTTCGGTCTTTTGTTTGCGATAGTCCTTTTGCTGATCTCATGCTGGGTATTTTTCATGGATACAATACTTCACACATCACCAACTGGATTCTGGGTTTCGGTCCCCGGGCAGTCTCCAGCAGCAACTGCCCAAGTGCCATTGGAGGGCAAAATAGTATTTCGGATCGATGCACAGAATCACTGGTATCTGAACTCAAAAGAAATTTCACCTGCCGAGCTGCCCGGCGCCATAAAAAAAGCTCTGGCCCAACGTCCGGACTGGGTCGTCTATTTCGAAGCGTCCCGACAGATAGATTACAAAGACGCGGTCTCTGCGATGAACGCGATTCGCAACGCTCATGCACAGATTGTTCTTATAACACCACGCATGAAAGCTGATACACCATAAGCCTTCCGCAAAACAGTCCTGTATTGCGGAGACAGGGGAAAGGAGGGTCTGCACCTCAGCCCTTGCGGAAGCCGGTTTATTTCCAAGCATCTATTCCAAGTCTGATAAGTGGTATCAAAGTGATATCAAATTGTTACTTTCTCAGGGTTTCTATGTCATCATTAGCCCTGAAGGTGTGTTTAGAACAAGGGCGAGCAAAGTGAGCGCCGAGTCGCGCGCGCATAGCGCGAGGGCTGGGTTCCCAGCAGTCCCCGTGGTTGGCTTGATGGGGGGCAAGACGGCGCAGCACCCCGAGCGGAGTCGAGGGGTTTGCCGAGCCCTTAGAACGAAGCAGCATTCCAGAATGCGGGGCTTTGGCCCATCTGGTCTTTGAAAACTCGTTACCTGTAAATCGAAGGGTGGCCTTGGGGTGAGCCGCTGCGGCGTAGCAGATGACTGCCCGGCAACTGCTCAGCTAGTGGGCGCTAGTGGGTACATATGTTATTTAATTTCAATGAGTTAACAATGAAATTGATTGTTCTGCAAGTACCCCCGCCCACTCACCAGAATGTGGGGCTTGGGTCCATCTGGTTCTTTGAAAACTCGTTGCCCTATGGATCGAGAAAGGTCGGATTGAGGTGAGCTACGACGGCGTAACCGATAACCGCCTGACGACTACTCAGCTAGTGGGCGCGATTGGGAACATATGTCACTTAATTTCAATGAGTTAACGATGAGATTGACTGCTCTGCAAGTACCCCCTTTTTCTTGCCACTACATGAACTCCGTCTCAGTTCCTTCGTCGGATGCTAGAATCAAGAATTACCTGCCTGCATGGATCGCGCACACATACGCAACTTTGCCATCATCGCGCACATTGATCATGGCAAATCGACCCTCTCCGACCGGCTCCTGGAGCTGACGGGATCGCTTTCGGCGCGCGAGATGCAGGCCCAGGTGCTCGACGCCATGGACCTGGAGCGCGAGCGCGGCATCACCATCAAGGCCCACGCCGTGCGCATGAAGTACACGGCGAAAGACGGGCAGGAATATCAGCTCAACCTGATTGATACCCCCGGCCACGTGGATTTTTCATACGAAGTTTCGCGCGCGCTGGCCTCCTGCGAAGGCGCGCTGTTAATCGTGGATGCCTCCCAGGGCGTCGAGGCCCAGACTCTGGCCAACGCATATCTCGCCGTCAACAACGGACTCGAGATCATCCCCGTCATCAACAAGATTGATCTTCCCAGCGCCGACATCGAGCGCTCCAAAGAGATGATCGAGCAGGCCATCGGACTCGATGCCTCGCAGGCCATACCCATCTCCGCCAAGACTGGGGAGGGAGTACCCGAGGTTCTGGAAGCCATCGTCAAACGTCTGCCTCCACCCAAGGGCTCGCCTAACTCGCATCTTCAGGCGTTGATCTTCGATTCCTGGTTTGATTCTTACCGCGGGGTCATTGTGCTGGTGCGCGTTTTTCAAGGAACATTGAAGCGCGGACAAAAGGTTCGCCTGTGGTGGAACGGAAAAACCTTCGATGTGGAGACTCTGGGCGTGCTCACTCCAAAACCCGTAGAGATCGAGGAACTGGTCGCCGGCGAGGTCGGTTTCATCATCGCCAACATCAAGAACGTTGCCGATAGTAAGATCGGCGACACCATCACGGATGAATCCCGTCCCGCGATCGAACCCCTCTCCGGATTCCAGGAAATCAAGCCCATGGTCTTCGCCGGGCTCTACACGGTTGAAGCACACGAGCACACCCAACTGCGTGAAGCCTTGGAGAAACTGCGCCTGAATGACTCTTCGTTTTTCTTTGAGCCGGAAAGCTCCGTCGCTCTGGGCTTCGGCTTCCGTTGCGGCTTCCTCGGTTTGCTGCACATGGAAATCATCCAGGAGCGCCTGGAGCGCGAGTTCAATCTTGCTCTTATCACCACCGCTCCCGGCGTGCGCTTTCGGGTCACCAAGACCGACGGCGCGGTGATTGAAATCGATAATCCCTCGCGCTGGCCCGGCACCAGCGAAATTGCCAAGGTGGAAGAGCCCATCATCATGGCCACCATCCTGACCAACGAAGAGTTTGTCGGCAACATTCTGAAGCTGGTCGAGGAAAAACGCGGCAAGCAGAAGGGATTCGAATACGTCAGCTCCACGCGCGTCATGCTGACCTACGAGCTGCCGCTGAATGAAATCGTGCTCGATTTCTATGACCGCCTGAAATCCGTCTCGCGCGGATACGCCTCGCTCGATTACCACCTCTCCGGCTATTGGGAGTCGCCCATGGTGAAACTCGATATCCTCGTGGCCGGCGATCCCGTGGATGCTCTCTCCCTCATCGTGCACAGCGAATTCGCCTACGAGCGCGGCAAGGCGCTGGTCGCCAAGATGCGACAACTCATCCCGCGCCAGATGTTTGAAGTCGCCATCCAGGCCGCCATCGGAGGCAAGATCATCGCCCGCGAAACCGTGGCCGCCATCCGCAAAAACGTGCTCGCTAAATGCTACGGCGGCGATATCAGCCGGAAGCGCAAGCTGCTGGAGAAACAAAAAGAAGGCAAACGCCGCATGAAGCGCGTCGGCAAAGTGGATATTCCCCAGGAAGCCTTCCTGGCCGTCCTGCGGGTGAACGAAGAATCCTAGGGATTTACGATTGTCGATTTACGATTGTTGATTTACGAGTAAAGAGTTGTGACATTTGAAATTCGTAAATCGTAATTCGCAAATTGCTCTCACGCTGCCTTTTGTTTGTCTTCCGTGCCTCCGGTACCTTCGATTCCGTTTCGGAGGGGCGAAATCAGTATCTTCGCTGAGGTCAGGCGTTGCTTGTTCCAGACAAAACGCGAGCGCGTGATTGCAATCGGGACAGAAAGGTAGTTTCGTGCCGCGTAAGATCACTACCTCAACCGATTTCGTCTCGCGTGGATGAATCACCGTAAAAAGACCAGTTTCTCGCACAATCTCCCCAGAGCGATACACCGGTAATGCGGGAAATTGATAGGGACCGCTGTCATAATCAGTGTGGCTATCATTGACCGAACCGTTCATGTATAACCTCCGGAACGAAGCGCCGCAACCCTGGCCCTCTAACACTAAGAACTAGTGCAAAAATCATGCCGAAGTAAGTAATTGAAAATTCATAAGTTAGAGTTCTTATTTCTGCCCAAGGGGTGACTTTCTGGGATGCCTAGGATGAAATTTTTACCGGGTGAATTATAAGCTGCCTAAAGAATGAGATTTTGCATTTCACAGTTTGGGGCTGGCGTATGGCATTCTCAGAGGAGTCTTTACGACGAAGGAAAGCGCAACCACACCAGGAATAAAATTCTTAAATCGTACTTCTAAATCGCAAATCGTCCCTCCAAGAAACTGGCAACCGGTAACTGAGATCTGGCAACTGCCTTCATTCCTCCGCCGTCACCGGCTTCAAACTTCGCATCTTGTGCAGGAAGGCCTTGACCACGGCAGGGTCATATTGTGTGCCGCTGAGTGCTTCGAGCTCTGCCAGTGCCTGGGCCGGGCCTTTGCGGGTGGCGTAGGTGCGCTCGCTGGTTTGTTGCACATAGGCTTCTGCTACAGCGATCAGGCGCGCTCCCAGTGGAATTTTCTCGCCGCGAAGCTTGTCGGGATACCCGCCGCCATCAAATTTTTCATGGTGGTGCCGGATCAGCGTAGCCACGCGCAGGCCGCCGGGAACCAGCTCTGCGATTCTCGCCCCCAGTACGGAGTGCTGCTGCACCTGGCGAAATTCATCGCGGCTCAATTTGCCGGCTTTGTTCAGAATGGATTCAGGCACCAGCACTTTCCCAATATCATGAACGCGCGCGGCGCGGGTCACATCCGCGAGTTCCTCTTCCGAAAGACCCATTTCATTTCCCACCATCTCCGCATAATGGGCCACGGAGGCGCCGTGTCCGGCGGTGGCAACGTCGCGCGATTCCGCCGCCCGGTTCAGCATATTGATCGCTTCCAGCAATGCGTCCACGCCGCTGCCATCCACGATGGAATACGCCAACTGCTGCATGGTATCCACCAGCTCTTCCACCGCCTCCGGCCCAATGTTCTCGCGCTGTAAAAATAATTCAACGTACTGGGTGACGGCGTTTTTGGGGGGCAGGGCCTCCGAGTCGGCAAAGTCCTGCGGAGTAGAGACGCGGTTGCCGCCGGCGCGTTTCGAAGTGTACATTCCCAAATCGGCAATGTGGAGAAGGTCATCCGTCGAACTGCCATGTGTTGGAAATGCGGCAACGCCGAAGCTGCCGGTGATCTGCCGTTCGTTGAGCATGGTGTCGGTGGCAATCCACAGGCGCAGGCGTTCACACAGGATTTGCGCTTGCTCCAGGCTGGTTTCCGGCATCAGGATCACAAATTCATCGCCGCCGTAGCGGGCCACAATGTTCGACTGCCGCGATTTCTGTTCCAGGATTCTTCCCACCCGCGCCAGCACCAGGTCACCTTCCAGGTGTCCTTTGCTGTCGTTGACGCTCTTGAATTTATCCAGATCAATCAGCACCACCGAAAACGGGCGCTTGGTGCGCCGCGCGCGCTTCCACTCCGATTGTAGGGCCTCGTTGAAAAAACGCCGCGTCTTAATGCCGGTCAATCCATCGGTGATGGATTGTTGCTGCATGTTCTTAAACACGAAAGCGTTGTGCAGCGCGGTTGCCAGCAGGTCAGCCAGCGTGCGCAGGATCAGGACCTCTTGCTGCTCGAATGCATTTTCGCGCCCGCTCTCGACATTGAGCACCCCCAGGATCGTTTCTCCGTACGCAATGGGAATACACAGCACCGACTTCGATTCCGGAAGAATGCCCAGCAGGCGGCCTTCGCCGATATTTTGCACCAGGGCCATCTCGTTGTTGCGTGCCACCCGGCCCAGGATTCCCACGCCCAGGGGAATGCGCCGTCCTACATTTTTTTCCGCACTGCCGGCTTCCGCCTGAATTTCAATTTCCTTGCGCGCGTAGGCCAGAATGCCAATCCCGATGTGGTCAAAGTGAAAATTCTTTTCGATTTCACCCACAATCTCCGCCATCATGGCCTCGGGTTCCTGGCTCGAGATTGCCGTGCGCGAGACGCTATTCAGAAATTCCAGGTAACGCGAGCGCCGCTGCTCTTCGGCAAAAAGACGGGCGTTGCTCACGGCCACGGCAACCTGTCCGGCGGCGGTTTTCAGCACGTTAAGGTCGCGCTCTTCGTACACGAACTCGCGCTCGTAGTTCAGGGCGGCCATCACACCCACGGCGCGTCCCATCATGAAGATGGGTACGCCGCACAGGCAGCGCGAACGCCGGCCCGTGGGCACGAGTCCCAGGCCCGAGCGCGTCTTTTCCATCTCTGAGCGCACCAGCAGCGGCTCCCCGGTTTGAATAATGAACTCCGTAATTCCGTTGGTGCAGCGTCGCGTCCGCTTGGGCAGCAGCTCGCCATCCACGACTTCCAGTTCAAAACGGATCTCATCGTCTTCCTGGAATGCGATGTAGAAGTTGCGCGTGTCGAACAGGCATCCCAACTCGCGCTGGATCGCCCGCAAGACTTCATCAGAATCAAGCTGCGAACTGACCACCTGGCCGATGTCAGTGAGCAGTTCATACTCCTGCGTGCGGCGAATGGCCTGCTGCATGAGCACATAATTTTCCAGAGCCATGCTCAGTTGCTGCACAATCGCGGCCAGCAACCTGACCTGCAACCCGCTCAAGCCCGCGCGGTCGAGGTGCGGCGCCATCACCACGCCGAAGTTGTTCTCCTGCGTGCGCAGGCTGACAACCGTAAGTCCGAGGGACTTCTGTTTTTCGAGCATGCGGCATAGTTTTACGGCGCGAGGGTCGGCGGAATTTTCTTCCAGCAACGAGCCCAGACTCTTCTTGATCCACGGGCCTTCACAGGCCGCTGCTCGCTCCGCCAGGAAGTCTGCTGCGCCTTCTTCGTTCAACGTATTAAAAAAATCTGCCGTAAGCCCGTGCTGCACACTGGGCAGCACCCGCCGCCAATCTTGTGCAATCCAAATCACCCCTTGCTGCGTGTGCATCGTCCTGAGTACCCGCTCCAGCACCTCCCCTATGGGCTCTTCGATTTCAGAGGCGTCCATCAGGCGGCGGTGGTCAAGCTGCAGGCGCGAGAAATCCAGCAAGCTCTCCCGTATGCGGCGGCGCTCATTCTCGTAGAGCGCCATGACCATCGCCAATGCCAGCAGCAGTAGCAGAATAAAAACCAGAAATTCCGAGTACCCGATGAAAAACGGAAGCAGTGAGACCTGGGAGTGCTCCAACATCAGAAGCACGGCCCATGCCAGCAGCGAAATACCGATCATCCGCAAGGGTGGCGAGTTGCGCTTGCGGCCGTAGGCAAAAAATCGCCAGCCTGAAATGGCCAACAGGAAAGCGATGCCCAGGTCAACCACGAAGAAGTATTTCACTGGATGCTGGCCGGCGAAGCCTGAGACCAACGCTGCAACCAGTAGAACGGCATCAAGCCGCCGCCAGGTGAAATCCTCCCGCACCCAGCGGGTCGAGACATAAATGCAAAAGGCCATGAGCGCCAGCGTCGTCTTGGCGCAAAAATAGATAAGTGGTGTCCATGCAGTTTGATAACCAATAGAGTTTTGATAGCCAATAAGCAGTTGGCACAGGCTATAGACAGCAAACAGCCCCCAGGCAATCTGCCAGGCAAAGAAGTAGCGCTCTCGCCCTTCCACGTACAGAAAGCGAAACACCAGGAACAGTAGAAACGCGCTGCTGCCCTGTACTAGCAGGATCGAATTGAGTGCGCTCGGTTCCATCTAAAGATCGGCGGGGTCAAAGCCGGAAAGGAAAACCTGTAAAAACTCTCCGCGAGAGTGGGTGGAAGTAGATTGTATGGTCAAACCCTTAGTGGGTCAATGACTCTCCCAGTATGTGGTATACCCCACTTTGGGCCGGAAAAGACGCAGGTTTGGCAGTGCTCATCTGTGTTAATCCGTGGCCAAAAACCTCTGTGCCTCTGTGTCTCTGTGGTGAGTCAGACACTTGGTTCATGATAAAAGAACGATTCACGCGGTAAGATGTAAATGTAACCTTGCGCAAACTGGAAATATGCCAACCGAACCCAAAAAAGAAGTTATGAACACATCCAAACCCGATCTGGAAGCCGCCGCCCCGGCTGAGGCGGCCGCCAAGCCTTCCAACTTCATCCGCGATGCCATCCTCGAAGACCTGAAGACCAA